>JAGPKI010000067.1 GCA_018054005.1 Caldisericia bacterium | reverse complement strand
ATAAAAACAGGTTTGGTAATCAATGCAGAGAATCCAAAAGAAGTTGGTTCTGATATAGTTTCAATTGCTGCTGGGGCAATATACTTTTATGGTACTCCTTCAATTACCATTAGTTTTGGTACTGCTACAGTATTTATACCTATATCAAGGAACAATACATTACTTGGAGTTTCAATTGCTCCTGGACTAATAAGCTCGACTGAAGCTCTTATTAAGAAAGCTTCAAAACTTCCAAGATTTAATATAAAAGATCCAAACACATTTATAGGAAAAAACACAATTACATCCTTGCAGGCTGGTTTTTACTATGGTTTTCAGGGCTTAACAAGAAACATTATCGAAGGAATGAAAAAAGAGATGAAAGAGAAAAAAATAAAAATCATTGCAACTGGAGGATTATCAGAATTTGCAGTCAATACAATTAAAGAAATAGATGCTATAGACCCATACCTTTCTCTTAAAGGATTATCTGTCATATATGATAAAAACGTTAAAAATAGGTAATGTAGAGTTAAAGAACCAGCTTATCCTTGCTCCAATGGCAGGGTACACTGATGCTGCTTTTAGATTAATCTGTAAAAAATTTGGAGCATCTCTAACATACACTGAGATGATTTCAAGTCTTGGAATATACTTTAAAAATGAAAAAACTTATTCCCTCCTCAAAACTTTTCCAGAAGAACACCCTGTAACTGTTCAGCTTTTTGGTTCGCATCCAGAAAAAATGGCACAAGCTGCAAAAGTTGTTGAAGATTTGGGATTCGATATTATTGATATCAATATGGGATGCCCTGCTCCAAAAATTCTCAAAAGTAATAGTGGTGGAGCTCTTTTAAAAGATTTAAAGCTTATAGAAAATATAATTACTGAAACCGTAAACTCAGTATCAATACCTGTTACTATAAAAATAAGAATAGGTTATAAAGAAGATGAATTTAAAGCAATTGATGTTGCTAAAATTGCTGAAAGTTGTGGAGCAAAAGCTATAGCAGTTCATGGAAGTACAGTTATGCAAAAAGATAAAGGAAGTAAGAATTGGGATGCTATAAAAAAAGTAAAAGAAAGTGTAAAAATAAAAGTTATAGCAAATGGTGGAATAAAAACTCCACAAGACATAATTAAAATTCTTGATTACACAGGAGCAGATGCAATAATGATAGGCAGAGCAGCACTTGGTAGACCATGGTTTTTTAAAGATGCATTAAAATTATTAAGTGGAGAGAGTATCGATTTAACCAAAAAAACTAATGTATCATTACTATTTGAAACATTATTTGAACATATAGAGCTTGAAAAAAAAATTTATGATGATTATACAGCCGTTAGAGAGCTTAGAAAACATATACCATATTATCTTAAAGACCTTCCAGAATCTGGTAGAGTAAAAGATAACGTAAATAAAGCAAAAAGCATAAAAGAAGTTCTATTAATATTACATAACTATAAAAATACTTTTTTTTAAATATAATAGAAATCTGATTTAAAATTCTTTCTAAATATTAGAAAGCAAAGGTGAACTATAAAGATGAAAAGAGTTATAAGTGTGAGTCTTGGTTCGTCTGAAAGAAACCATAAAAGCAGTATTAATTTTCTCGGTGAAGAATATGAGTTGGAGAGAATAGGAACTGATGGAGATCCTGAGAAAATGAAAGAAATTTTTACTACTTACGATGGAAAAGTTGATGCATTTGGGTTGGGTGGTTTTGATCTATACCTTACATACCGAAACAAAAAGTATATTTTTAAAGAAGCCTATAATGTTATAAAAGTTGTTAAAAAGACTCCCGTGGCAGATGGTTCAGGTGTTAAAAGAACTCTTGAGAAAGACGCAATAAAAAACCTTTTTGACGAAGGAATAATAAACCCCTCTATGAAAGTTTTAATTCCCTCTGCTGCTGCAAGATATTATATGTATGAAGCATTCAAAGAGCTTGGCTTTACAGTTGTATGGGGCGATTTAGCATTTGCTCTAAACATAGCTTCAGTTGGTATTGTAAGTCCTATAACAATTGGAATTCTTACAACTTTGCTTCTACCAATTGTTGTAAGGCTACCCTTTAAGATGCTTTATCCTGTTGGAAAAGAACAGGAGGAAATTACTCCTAAATATGGAAACCTTTACAATTTAGCGGATATTATTGCAGGAGATTTTCATTTCATAAGGCGCTATATGCCAGATAATTTAGAGGGTAAAATAATAATAACCAATACTTTAACAAAAAAAGATATCGAGGAGCTCAGTAAAAGAAATGTAAAAATGGTCATAACCACAACACCTGAATTCAGCGGAAGATCTTTTGCAACTAATGTTATTGAAGCTTTTGTTTGTGCTGCACTTAGCAAAAAAGCTGAAGATATAAAAGATTCTGAGTTTAGAGAGGTTTTTAAAGAACTCAATTTTAAACCAAGAATAATTAATTTATAAAATCACAAGGAAGGTATAAAATGAAAAGGGGAAGAGGAAGACCAAGAAAGAAAAAACCATTAAGCGAAACAGAAAACATAGATTTGGATTTAACCGAAGAGGAACTAACTGACAAATGGAAAGAAGAAAATGAAGAAGATGATGAACTATTAGAAGAGCAACCTTATAATTTAGAAGAGAGAAGAGAGTTTCACGAAACAGGCTTTAAAGAAAAACCTGTTCTCACAAAACATGGATTAGACCTACTGAAGAAAGAACTTAAAGAACTTAAAACAATAAAAAGACAGGAAGTTGCAGAGCGTATCAGACAAGCTAGGGAGTTTGGAGACTTAAGTGAAAACTCTGAATATGAAGAGGCAAAAAAAGATCAAATGTTTGTGGAGAATAGAATTGCAGAGTTAGAAGACATTCTAAAGTCTGCAATTATCATTGAAGAAACACCTGAGAGTAAAGATCTGGCAGTCCAGGTCGGAACCACTGTGAAGCTTCAAAACATTGAAGACTCTTCAATTAAAGAATTCAAAATTGTTGGAACATTAGAAGCTGACCCTTTTAACAATATTGTTTCCAATTCTTCTCCATTAGGTAAAGCTTTGATTGGCAGAAAAAAAGGAAATATTGTTAGAATTGAAACTAATGATAAAGTAATTAAATATAAAATTCTCGATATTAAAAGAACTGAAGATGACTGAAAGTAAGGACATTTATTTTGAAGATTTAATACCAATAATTAATAATTTAAAAAATGCCAACATTGATCCTTACCCTATATTTGCAGAAAAATTAGATAACATAGAGGAAATAAAGAGTAATTATGAATTATATGAAAATAAAGAAGTTAATGTTGCAGGAAGAATTTTAACAAAAAGAGAACATGGAAAAGCAAGTTTTGCAACTATTTTAGGTGGAAATACAAATATCCAAATTTACTTTAAATTTGATAATCTCGGAGAAGAAAAGTATAACCTTTTTAAGAAATTCATAGCTGTCGGGGATTTTATAGCAGTAAAAGGTATTGTTTTTAAAACTCATACTGGAGAAATCACAGTTTCTGCGAATGACATAAAATTACTTTCAAAAGCATTACTTCCACTTCCAGAAAAATGGCACGGTATTGAAAATCCTGAGGTGAGATACAGACAAAGATATCTTGATTTAATAATTAATAAGGATACAAAAAAGACTTTTGATACAAGAGCAAAAATCATTTCAACAATTAGAAAAACACTTGAAAGCTTGAATTTTACTGAAGTTGAAACTCCTATTCTTCAAGAGATGTATGGTGGCGCAATAGCTAAGCCCTTTGTTACTCATCATAATGCTCTTGACGAGGACTTATATCTAAGAATTGCTCCTGAACTTTACTTGAAAAGATTGATTATTGGTGGTTATGAGAAAGTATTTGAGATAGGCAAAGCATTTAGGAATGAGGGTATTTCGATTCAGCACAATCCTGAATTTACTATTCTTGAACTTTACGAAGCTTATACAGACTATAAGAGGATGATGGAGATAACAGAAATAATATTTGAAGCTCTAATTAGTGAAGTTATTAAGACTCCTCAAATTGAATACAGAGGTAAAACAATCGAATTTAAATTTCCTTTTACAAGGCTTACATTGTCTGAAGCATTCTCTCTTTATGCAAATGTGGATATCAATGATCTTAAAGATTTAGATTTCGCTAAAGCATACATAAATAAAGAAAATATTTCAATTAATAAACCCCTCTCATGGGAATCTGTAGTTGATGAAATTCTTAAGAAAAAAGTTGAGCCTAACTTGATTCAGCCGACATTTCTTTATGATTATCCTCTCCCGCTCTCTCCGCTTGCAAAAAAGAAAGTGGATAATCCTGAATGGGTAGAAAGATTTCAGCCAATCATTGGTGGTCTTGAGATAGGTAATGCATTTACAGAATTAAATGATCCAATTGACCAATTTGAAAGATTTGCCCAACAGGAAGAGGCGAGAAAAGGTGGAGACCTTGAGGCTCATACTTTTGACCGTGATTACATAGAAGCTATGAAATTTGGTATGCCACCAACAGGTGGTTTGGGGCTTGGTATAGATAGAATCATTATGTTGCTAACAGGGAAGGAATCAATAAGAGAAGTTATACTTTTCCCACAGCTCAGGAAAAAAGATTAATGGATATTGTATTAGATGGTGAATCCCTCAAATTAAGCGTCATTGAGGTTTTCTTAAGCGAAAAAGCAAAAGTAACCATAAATAAAGAAGTATTAAAGAAGATTAAGAAATCTTGTGATATTGTAAAAGATAGCGTAGAGAAAAAGAAGATTGTTTATGGAATAAATACAGGTTTTGGAAAGCTTTGCAATACAGTAATAAATGAAAAAGACTTAAAAAAACTTCAATTAAACCTTCTTAGAAGTCATGCAATTGGTGTAGGTGAATATCTTTCAAAAGATTCAGCCAAAACCTCCATTTTAATTAGATTAAATAGCCTCTTAAAGGGAAATTCTGGAGTTACTCCTGATACAATAAACTCAATTCTTACGATACTAAATAGCGATGCATATCCTCTCATACCTAAAATTGGCTCTTTAGGAGCAAGTGGTGATCTTGCTCCACTTGCACATTTTGCTCTTCTTTTAATTGGGGAGGGTGAGTGCATCTACAAAGGAGAGAAAATAAGCGGAAAAAAGCTTCTTAAAAATTTAGGTCTTAATCCACTCTCTCTTGAACCAAAAGAAGGGCTTGCTCTTATTAATGGATTGGCTTTTTCATCTGGTATTTTTAGTGTAGACTTATTAAATGCAAAAAATGTAATAATTGGTGGATTGTGTGCAGCTATACTTTCTCTATCTTCCTATATGGCAAGAATAGATGCGTTTTCTCCAAAACTTCATTCCTTAAAACCTCATAAAGGGCAGATGTTTATTGCAGAATTACTATATAATGCTCTTAAGGATTCGAAGATTAAAGATTCAACAAAAAGAGTCCAGGATCCATACTCTATGAGATGTATTCCTCAAGTATTGGGTCCTATTATAGATTGCTATGAGTATTGTAAAAATGTATTAGAGATAGAGATAAATTCCGCCACTGATAACCCTCTTATAATTTTAGATAGTGGAGAAATCATTTCTGGTGGGAATTTTCATGGTGAACCAATTGCTCTTGCATCTGATTTCTTAGGGTTCTCATTAAATATTTTAGGAGAAATAAGTGAAAGAAGAGTAAATCAACTTCTTGACCCAAATTTAAATGAATTAAATAAACCATTTTTAGCCAACAACCCAGGAATTGAGTCTGGTTTCATGATAGCTCAATACACAGATGCAGCGCTTATTTCAAGAAATAAAATTTTATCATACCCAGCGTGTATGACATCTATTCCAGTTTCAGCAAATCAGGAAGATTTTGTTAGTCAAGCAGCAAATTCATGTTTAAAACTATCAGAAATTATTGAAAACCTTTCAAAAATATTAGCAATCGAATTGCTGGTTTCTGCTCAAGCCCTTGAGGAGAGGAATTTAAAGGAAGTTAGCGGAAAGACTGTAGAAATATATGATTTTGTGAGGAATTTAAGCGAACCTTTAAAAGAAGATAGATCCCTCTCTAAAGATATTAATATTGTAGCAAGTGAGGTTCTGAAGGGTAATTTTAAGAAATTGCTCCCTTTCTGTGAAGAGTTGTAAAATATTTTTTTGCAAATCTATGTGCTTCATCACGAATGCTTTGAAAAAGTTTTAATATTTCTGAGTGAGCTTCTAACTTTATTGGCTCGCTTTTTCCAAAAACAAATATTAATTCTTCCCTTTTTGCAAGAGAAATAATAGGGATATTTACCCCATCCTCTGCTAAAGCTTCATTTGCCGCATTAAGTTGACATTCTCCTCCGTCAATTAAAATTAAGTCAGGGAGATTGCCAAACTTATCGTCAGTATGTTTGATCCTTCTTGAAATAACTTCTTTTATCATCGCAACATCATTTGGACCACTCGTAAACTTTATTTTAAATCTTCTGTATAGCTCTTTTGACGGTTTTGCATTTACAAATACTACCATTGAACCAACAGCATCTACTCCACTAATATTTGATATATCATATCCTTCGATCTTTTCAGGCACTTTTTCAAGAGATAAAAGTTCTTTAATATCGAAAAGGACTTTCGGAGGTTCATTCTTTGGAACAATCCTATTAGATTTAATCTTAATTTCAAAGTGCTTTTTTGCATTTTCAAGACATAGTTCGAGGGCTTTTTTCTTTTCTCCTCTTGTAGGATAAATAAACTTAATGTTTTTTAAATTATATTTCTCTAAAATTGCTTTTAATAAGCTCTCTTTGTCGCTTTCATTAAGTTTTAAAGAAAGAATAATTTCAGTTGGTGGAGCCTCCTTATTAATATCAAAATAATATCTGGATAAAAAGGAAGTTAATACAGATTGGGGAGTTTCAGAAAGAGTACTCTCAACTGTAAAATTATCTTCATATATAATTTTTCCTTCTCTTACTTTCATGATTTCAATCAGAGATTGACTTTCTTCTGTATAAATTGCAAATATATCTTGAGATAATTTTAATGAAGGACTAACAACTCTTTGTTTATCGATAATACTATCAATACTAAAAATCTGGTCTCTCAATATAGAGGCATATTCAAAATTTTCTTCTCCTGAATAGTAATTCATTTTTGCTTCTAAATGCTTCTTTAAGGGCTTATACTCTCCTTTTAAAAACATTACTGCATTATTAACAGCATCTGAATAAGTCTTAATGTCTACTTTTCCAACGCATGGAGCAAGGCACTGATTTATATGCATAAGTAAACAAGCTCTTTTTTCTCTCTTGTTAGCAAGATTACCTTTACACACTCTTATGCAGAAAGTTTTTGAAAGTAGTTTTAATATCTTACTTAAGGCTTTAGCTGAAGTATAAGGACCAAAATATAAAGCTCCATCATCTAAAATCCTTCTCACTTTTAATATAGCAGGGTAATCATCATTTGTGATTTTTATGTAGGCATAACTTTTTGAGTCTTTAAGCTGAATGTTAAAATAAGGTTTGTACTTTTTAATAAAATTACACTCAAGGATTAGTGCCTCGTAAGGAGATTTAGTTATAATAAATTCTATATCATCAACGCTTTCAATAAGTTTCTCAATTTTCTGATCTGTTTTTGCCTTTAAGAAGTAAGATGAGACTCTATCTTTTAAGGATGTAGCTTTTCCGACATATAAAATTTCTTTAGTCTTGGACTTCATTATGTAAACTCCAGGACTATCAGGAAAATTTTTAACTTTTTCTCTTAAAGACGAACTCATTTTAACATCTCTTTGTATTTCTGCCACAACACAAGCATCAAAATAATAACTTTAACACTTTTCATGTGCCCCTTATATAACTAAACAATATAAATTCAACCTCTTTATTAAATATAATTTTATAATTTTGGAGTTATTATTTTCGGAGGAATTTATAAGCATTTTAATAACTACCTAAGATAGAAAATCTTTTGTTCTATACTGTATAGCTTCTGATATATCCTGAATATCTACCTTTTCTACTTCCCTTAAATCAGCTATAGTGCGGGAAACTTTCATAATTTTAATTATAGCTCTACC
>JAGPKI010000066.1:5298-8034 GCA_018054005.1 Caldisericia bacterium | reverse complement strand
AAAAAGAGAGGAAATTAAATAAAAATTAAATGAAAAAGGTAGAAAAAAGCATTCTCCTTCCTTATAAAGTTTATTTAAAGAATTTTAAAATTACTAAATAAGAAAGGAGAAATAAAATGAACTTAGAAATAAGTTTAGCAGAAATTAAAAAAAAATTAATAATCTTTTAAACTTTGATTAATATTTATATATTTTATTAATATATGGTTAAGAAAGCTGTTACTCAAGTAAAAGGTATGACCTGTGCATCGTGTGCTCTTACTGTAAAAAAAGCTATTGAAAATACAAAAGGTGTTGTTAATGCCAATGTGAATTTAGCAACAAATCAAGCTACTTTCTCATATGACACTTCTTTAGTTTCAATTGATGATATATTCAGAAATGTCGAAAAGACTGGTTATTCGTTAAATTTTTCAGTCAATGAAGAATCAAATGAACTTAAGAGTGCAAGATTAAAATTAGTTTTTTCGCTTGTTCTTCTTATTCCTCTTGTTATTATAATGATAAATTCAATGTTAGGCAAAATGATTCCATTTATGGATATATGGGATCTAATTCTCTCTGGTTTAATAATATTTGTTATTGGTTTTCCTGTTCAGTATAGAGCTTTTAAAGCTCTTTTCCATGGGAATTTTAATATGGATTTTTTAATTGCTCTTGGTTCAATTGCTTCATATTCAACAGGGTTAATGAAAATTATTGGCTTACAAATTTCAAATTTTTCATACGTTGGTGGAATGATAATGTTTTTCCACCTGCTTGGTAAATATCTTGAAACACTTGCGAAAGGACAGGCAACTCAGGCAATAAAGGGTTTATTAGAGCAAAGCGCAAAAAGTGCAAGAATAATTGTTGATAATAGAGAAGTAGAAGTGCCAATTAATAAGCTTGATGTAGGAGACATAATGATAATAAGGCCAGGAGAAAAAATTCCAACAGATGGAGTAATTATAGAAGGAATAACTACTGTTGATGAATCAATGGTAACTGGAGAATCATTGCCTGTAACAAAGGAAATTGGAAGTGAAGTAATTGGTGAAACTATAAATCAATACGGCACTGTAAAAGTTCAAGTAACAAAGGTAGGTGAGGATACTTTTCTCTCCCAGCTAATAAAACTTGTTTATGAAGCTCAAGGTACAAAAGTACCTATTCAAGAATTTGCAGACAAGGTTATAACCTATTTTGTTCCAGCTGTACTAATTATTTCATTACTAACTTTTATTTTTTGGTTTTCTTTTCCTAACGTTGGTAAATCAATTCTTTTATGGGGAGATAAATTTATACCGTGGATAAATCCTAATTTTGATAGAATTTCTGAAGCTTTATTTGCATCAGTTGCAACACTCGTTATTGCGTGCCCTTGTGCTTTAGGATTGGCAACTCCTACTGCTCTTTTAGTTGGAAGTGGGCTTGGTGCACGAAATGGAATTCTTATAAAAAATGGAAAAGTTATTCAGACAATAAAAGATGTTGATGTAATGGTATTTGATAAAACAGGAACTTTAACAACTGGAAAACCAGAGGTTTCAGATGTATATGATTTTACAGAGGATAATTATGGGTTTAAGGTTCTTTATTCACTCGAAATTTTATCTCTTCATCCGATAGCAAAAGCAATAACTCAATTAGGAGAAAAGAAAGGTATTACCCCTTTACATGTTTACAATTTTATTACTACTCCAGGAATAGGTGTAAAGGGTACAATTGATAGTCATGAATACTCTGCTGAAAAACCCTTCCCCAACATTAAATTTAAAAATGATAATCTAACGAATATTTATGAAATTATTAATAAGCTTGAGAGTGATGGGAAAACAGTTGTAGTTTTATTTGATGATGAAAGGATTTTATGCATTGTTGGGGTAGGTGACAAAATAAAAGATGAAGCAAAAGGGGTAATAGATACAATAAAATCTTATGGAATAACTCCTATAATGCTCACTGGTGATAATGAAAGAACAGCAAAGGCAATTGCAAAAGAGATAGGAATAGATATTGTAAAAGCAGGTGTTTTACCAAAAGATAAATTAGATTTTATTAAAAGTTTGCAAGAAGAAGGGCATATTGTTGCTTTTGTGGGAGATGGAATAAATGATACTCCCTCTATAAAAGGAGCAAATGTTGGCATAGCAATGGGGTCAGGTTCTGATATAGCAATTTCAGCTGGAGATATAGTTATTGTTGGCGGGAAATTAAAAAGCATTATTAAAGCTATTAATCTTTCAAGAAGCATATTTAAAAAGATAAAAGAAAATCTTTTCTGGGCTCTTTTTTATAATCTTATTGCAATTCCAATTGCAGCTGCGGGCTTTCTACACCCTGTGATTGCTGAAATAGCTATGGCATTGAGTTCAATTAATGTAATAACAAATTCATTAAGATTAAATAAGCTAAAACTATAAAGGAGGTAAATTAATGAAACACATTGATCCAGTTTGTGAGATGGTAGTTAAAGAGGAAGAGGCAAAGGCAAAATATGATTACAATGGAAAAACATATTATTTTTGCTGTGAGGAGTGCCTTAAAGAATTTAAGAAGAATCCAGAGAAATATATTACTATTTAGTAATTATTGGTGGTTGTATTGAGATGGTTTCATTAAGGTTCGAAAGGGTTATTTCAACATAAGGATACATACTATGCATTGGTGAAAAACTTATGATTCTTTTGATGTTCCCCTTGTTTTCACCTTCTGTTATTACATAAATTTCAAGATTATCTATAAAACCTGACT
>JAGPKI010000066.1:3332-5198 GCA_018054005.1 Caldisericia bacterium | reverse complement strand
GAAAGGGTTATTTCAACATAAGGATACATACTATGCATTGGTGAAAAACTTATGATTCTTTTGATGTTCCCCTTGTTTTCACCTTCTGTTATTACATAAATTTCAAGATTATCTATAAAACCTGACTCTCCTTCATTAACTGTAGCTGTAAATTTACGTGTTTTTACTCCATCGATTACAACCTCTTCTTCTGTATCCTTGTATGTTATATTTGGATCCTTATAAAAGTTAACTGCTGAAGTATATTTTTCATTGAAAACGCTATTTATTCTAAAAACACTCTCTCCAGGGTTTTGTATAATATTCCAATTACCATAATTATCTGCTACCCAATAAGTTATACCTATTTGTATAACTTCGATATTTGTTGCCTTACCAGAAGCGTCATATTCTTTTCCAACTATATGCAAGGCTGGTTCGGCTGGAGATGTTTCAACATTGGCAATAGCAAGAGGTTTATCTTTATTTAGACCAATAAAAATTTCATATGCGAAAGATGTTAGTTCTGGAATTTCAGAAGCTGGAATGTTTAACGGATGTTTAGCTTCTAGCATAAAATCTCTTAAATTTACTCCAGCATCAAGAACCAATTTATCGTTGAACTCTTCATATTTATCAGAATCTTTTATAGTGACTTCTATAGTACCTTTTTTCAGACCTTTTATCTGAAAATGTCCCATTTCATTAGTCTTAGTAACTTTACCATCAGCATAAACTTTAATATTGGGAATAGGTGTACTTCTGAAAGATTCCAACACATTTCCTTCTAAAGTTGCACTTTCATTTTTACAACTATAAATATTTAAAGAAACAAAAATAATTACTAATCCTAAAATAATGAATTTTTTCATTTCGAAACCTCCATTTTATCGAATAGGAGAGGGTAGAAGGAGTGTGTTTTAGATAGCCAGTCAATGACGTGCGTCATAGATATGACCTGTTCCTCCCCTCTCCACTAAGAAACAGGCATCTATAAATTTACTCATATATTCCAACATGTCAAGTACCATAATATTCCATTAAATATGTTAAATCAATAATTAGCATATTTATATTATTATATAAAAGGAATCCAAATATGTTAAAAAAACAAAAGTTATTTTCAATTAATCGAATTGTTTCAACTAAATCTTTATGAAATATATATAGTCTCCTGTAGTTTGTACAGCAGAAGGTATAAAATCGTAAACATCAATTAAAGATATAAAATTGATAGTAAAAATTATAGTAGAAAGGTATTGAAAGCAACTAATAAATAGAATTGTAAAATATAGTACGAATTATTTCTTTAACAAACTATTATAGAACATCTCTTGCTTCTTATTTTCTTTGTTCTCATGAGATATTTCACTATAGCAAACTTAAATAATTTTTTAAGTTCACTTAGGAATTTGAAATCAATTGAATTATTAGGAAATTTATTCTTATCTGAATTTTTTTAGAATTAAAATGCTTACTTCTTCAACATTTTTAAAGTAATAAAATTAGACAATTTCTTAATTATAAATTAATGAATTATCATTTTCGTGGGATTATATCTTAGGATATTTGCAATATTATGTAATGTAGAAGATCATACTTACTCTTCAAATATATATCTTATTATTTAATTCAAAAGTGCAAGAGTATAATAATTATCTTTTAATTGTTGCAATTATTAAAGAATTACTTTCGTAAGAAATTTCCGAAAGAATTATTTTAATATATAATAAATAATATGCTATATAATATTTTTATGGAGGTAACATTAGGATAAATGCCGGATGTAAGAATCGACGAAAAATTGTGTAAAGGATGCTCAATTTGTGTGGATGTTTGCCCTGTTCATATCATTGAACTTAAAAAAGATGAATTAAACACGTCAGG
>JAGPKI010000066.1:0-3232 GCA_018054005.1 Caldisericia bacterium | reverse complement strand
TTTTTGCAGGAATTTAATTGAATCTATAAAGAAGAGTTCTAACCCATCCATTAAGCTAAAAATTTCCATATATCTTAATATTGAAAAAAAATACAAAGAAGCTAAAGATATACTTACAGAAGTAGGCGCAACAGGTAATTCTATAATCAATTTCTAACATTTTAACATCTCTTTGTATTTCTGCCACAATAAGGCATGAAATTATTGTCTATAATCCCTTTGTGTACTTCTTATATAACTGAACAATTCAATCTCTTTACCAAATATAATTTTGGAGTTATTATTTTCGGAGGAAAAAGCATATGTTAGAAAAAGTAGAGGCAAAAATATTTCTTGCTTCATCTTCACCAAGAAGAAAAGAATTACTTAATAAAATATTTAGCAATTTAAATATTATAGACTCTTTTCCCGTTAAAGAAGATTTAACATCATCCTCTTTAGAAGAATTAGTGTTGTCAAATGCTTTTAAGAAAGCTAATTATGCTACAAATGAAGTTAAGCATAGTCCTTCCCTTATCATAGCAGCAGATACAATTGTAGCTATAGGGCAAAAAGTTTTAGGAAAGCCCTCTTCTATTATCGAAGCAAAGTATTTTTTAAAAGAATTAAGCGGTCAAGAACATTATGTATATACAGGGGTAGTTCTTATAGTTGTTATCGAGTTAAAACAAGATAAATATTGTTTTACTGAGAAAACTAAAGTTACTTTCAATTGTTTAACTGATGAACAGATAAATTATTACGTAGAAAAATTTTTACCCCTTGATAAGGCTGGTGCATATGGCATTCAAGAAGTGCCTTCAAATTTTATCAAAAGTATAGAAGGTGAATATGAAAATGTTGTTGGTTTACCTCTAATAAAGCTTAAAAAACTTTTAAATAAACTTTCAAAACTTTATCCAGAGATTAATTTTAATATTAAGTAATAGAATAGTTTATGCTTTGATTTCCATAAAAGAGGTATATAATGATTAATAAAAAGAGTTAAATTTGATAACAAATTGTCCAGATTTAAGAGTTTAAAACCCAAACATGAAAAAGAACATTCTTTTAATTGAGGACGATAAAGATATTTCTGAGTTAATATCTTATAACCTTAAAAAAGAAAATTTTAATGTAATAACTGCATATGACGGCGAAGAAGCATTAAACTTAATTAAAGATAATGTTATTGATCTTATAATCCTTGACCTTATGTTACCGAGTGTTAGCGGTATAGATTTACTAAAATATATTAAGAGAGATGAAAAAACAAAAAATATTCCTGTGATCATAGAAACTGCGAAAGGTGAAGAAAACGACATTGTTCTTGGTCTCGAATTAGGTGCAGATGACTATGTTACAAAGCCTTTCAGTCCAAAAGTTTTAGTTGCTCGCATTAAAAGACTGATTGAAAGAACTGAAGAAAAATCTATAAATGAAAAACTGCTTAATGCTGGACCTGTAACTTTAGATTTAACCAGGCATAAAGTTACTTTAAAAGGTAAGCCAATAGAATTAACTTTGGTTGAGTTTAAACTACTTAATTACCTTATTTCAAACAAAGGAAAAGCTCTTTCAAGAGATGAAATTTTAGCCAATATTTGGCTTGATGAAGTTTATGTCATTGACAGGGTAGTTGATGTTCACATCAATTCCATAAGAAAGAAACTCGGCGAGGAAAGTTATTTGATTGAAACAGTGAGAGGAATAGGTTATACATTTAAGGAGAGGTAATTACGAAGAGATTATTAATTAAGAATATTATAATTTTTATTACAATATTTTCTGTAATTATCTTTGCCTTATATAACCCACTAAGCTATTATTTAAAAATAGTCATTATTTCCGTTTCTTTATTAATTATAGTGTTTTTAGAATATTCAAATTATAAAACTACAAGAAGCAATTTTGATAATAAGATTGAATTGTCCAATTTGCTTAAAAAATATGAAGAAAAAAATAAAGACCTCGAAAATTCATTAGTTACACTTAAATTAGCTTTTAATAACATAAAAGAAGGCATATTAGCTATAAATAAATCTGATAACAAAATAACTTATGCTAATGAATCATTTGGTGTTATTACATCTTTTCCAGGAACTACAAATGGAAGATTCTATTGGGAAGTGATAAGAGATGCAAGCGTACTCAAAGGAATAGAGAAAGTTTTATCATTTAACGAACCTTTAGAGATTGAGGTTTCATCTACTTTAGCTACACAAGTTAATCATTATTATAAAATCATACCATCAGACAGCTTTATAATTGTTATATTAGAAGATAAAACACTAATAAAAAAGACTGAAAGAATAAGAACTGACTTTATAGCTAATATTTCTCATGAATTAAAAAATCCTCTAACTGCAATACTTGGATTCTTGGAGATATTAAAAGATGAAGAAATTAACGAAATGGAAAGAATAAAATATACTCGAATCGTGTATAGAAATGTAGAAAGATTAATTAGAATGATTGAAAATTTGCTATTTCTATCAAGTATTGAAGGCGGTAATCATGTCTCAAAAACTTCTATTTCAATTAAAGACTTGATTGATGAAACTGTTGAATTATATAAAAATAAAATAACAGAAAAAAATATCGATTTAATTGTGGATATTTCAAATGATTTACCGCATGTTCAAGCAAACGAGTTTCAATTGAAGCAGGTTTTTATAAATCTTTTAGATAACGCTATCAAATACACTTCAAATAACGGTAAAATCAAAATTAAGACTTACAATGAGAGAGATTATGTAAGAGTTGATTTTTGCGATACAGGTGTGGGGATTCCTACTAATGAAAAAGATCGCGTATTTGAACGTTTTTATAAAGTTGATAAATCGAGAGTGAAAAACAATAGTGGAGCAGGATTGGGGCTTTCAATTATTAAGCATATTATTGAATCAATGAATGGTAAAATTGAAGTTCACAGCGAACTTGGCAAAGGGTCTACATTTTCTGTGCTTATTCCAACTAACTTTACACAAACTTAACAAATACTTTACAAATTCTTAACAAATTTTTGGTTTAATTTTGGCATTATTTAATATGTGAATAACAAATTAATTAAATTTTTAAAATTTAGGAGGTTTGATTTGAAGAAAAATCTTTTTTCGCTAATTGCAATCTTTATTGCATTAAGCATTGGTTTAATTAGTTGTAGCGGAAGTAAGCAACCAGGATCTACTACTCCTGTGGTTAACGAACCTGAGGTAAAAGAGCTTAACGGAGCTGGAGCAACTTTCCCGGC
>JAGPKI010000065.1:5584-8051 GCA_018054005.1 Caldisericia bacterium | reverse complement strand
AACGGTCCTATGGTAGCGAAATACCTTGTCGGGTAAGTTCCGACGCGCATGAAAGGTGTAACGACCTGAGCGCTGTCTCGACGAGAGATCCGGTGAAATAGCAATACCCGTGCAGATGCGGGTTACTTGCAGCAGGACGGTAAGACCCCGTGGAGCTTTACTATAACTTGGCATTGGATTCTAGCACATTATGTATAGGATAGGTGGGAGACTATGAAGCAGGAGCGCCAGTTCCTGTGGAGTCGTCCTTGGAATACCACCCTTAATGTGTTTGAATTCTAACACTTAACCTTAATCAGGTAAGTGGACATTGTCAGGCGGGTAGTTTGACTGGGGCGGTCGCCTCCTAAAAGGTAACGGAGGCGCCCAAAGGTACCCTCAACGCGTTTGGAAATCGCGTGAAGAGTGCAAAGGCATAAGGGTGCTTTACTGCATAGACCGACAGGTCGAACAGTCACGAAAGTGGGGCTTAGTGATCCGGTGGTTGCGTGTGGAAGCGCCATCGCTCAACGAATAAAAGTTACCCCGGGGATAACAGGCTAATCTATCCTGAGAGTCCATATCGACGGGTAGGATTGGCACCTCGATGTCGGCTCATCGCATCCTGGGGCTGGAGAAGGTCCCAAGGGTTGGGCTGTTCGCCCATTAAAGCGGTACGCGAGCTGGGTTCAGAACGTCGTGAGACAGTTCGGACCTAATCCGCTGCAAGCGCTGGAGATTTGAGGAGGTAGACCCTTAGTACGAGAGGACCAGGGTGTGGAAACCTCTGGTGTACCGGCTGTTCCGCCAGGAGCATGCGCCGGATAGCTATGTTTCTATGGGATAAGCGCTGAAAGCATCTAAGTGCGAAGCCCACTCCAAGATTAGATCTCCCATCCTCTGCAAAGAGGAGTAAGGTCCCTAGTAGACAACTAGGTTGATAGGCTCAAGGTGTAAGTGTGGTGACATATTTAGCTGATGAGTACTAATAGACCGAGGACTTGACTTAGGCTAAGTTGAGAGGTCAGAATTAAATTTCCAATTTTTTACAAATAAATGGCTCTGGTGACTATAGCGAAGGGGAAACACCCGGCTCCATTCCGAACCCGGAAGTTAAGCCCTTCAACGCCGATGGTACTGAGGAGGGAAACCCCTTGGGAGAGTAGGTAATTGCCAGGGCCTTTTTTATTTTATATCAAGAACTCCATAAAATTAAGATTAAAATTTTATGTTAATATATTTATTGTGGAGCAACATTATATATTAAAAAATATTGAGAATATCTTAAAAGAGATACCAGATTATGTTCATTTGATAGCTGTAACAAAAGGAAGAAGTTTAAATGAAATAGAGTTATGTATTGAAGGTGGTATAAAAATATTAGGGATAAATTATGTACAACAAGGAGAAAAAATTTATCCATTTTTAAAAGATAGAGCTGATTTTCATTTGATTGGCCATTTACAAACAAACAAGATAAAAAAAGCATTAAATATGTTTAATATGATTCAAACCATAGATTCAATTGAAACTGTAAAAGAAATACAAAATAGATTAAAAACAGAAAATCGAAGGATACCAATTTTAATTGAAGTAAATATAGCAAATGAAAAAAATAAATTTGGTGTACCTCCAGAAAATCTATTTGATTTTTTTTCTGAAATATCCAAATTTGATAAAATTTTAATTATGGGATTGATGACTATGGGTCCAAACACAAATGATGAAAATATAATTAGAAAATATTTTAAAAAAACATACAATTTATACGATCAATTAAAAAATTTTAAATCAGCAAATGTTAACTTTAAATATTTATCAATGGGTATGTCAGATAGTTATAAAATAGCCATTGATGAAGGTTCTAATATGATTAGAATAGGAAGAAAAATTTTTTTAGAGCAAAATTGATAAGTATATGATAAACTTATATGGAACATTTAACTATAATTTATTTCTAAAATATAAAGGAGGATTTAATGAAAAAAAGTTTAATCTTGATAGTTCTGAGTCTTTTAATAATTTCATTTAATTATGGATTTAAAAATCAAACTACAAAAATATACATAGAACCTCAAAATATGACAGTAATATCTGGCGAAATCAAATCTTTTGACATTTTTATATCAAATGTTTCAGATTTATATGGTGTAGCTTTTGATATCTCAATTCCCCTATCACAAATAAAAGTATTAGATTCATACATCAATCATTCAAAAGATAATGAAAAGAATATTTTGACTAAGGATAATAAGGATATTGTATTATTAAAAAGTATTAAAGAAAATGAAAATAAGATAATTATAGGAATTTCAAGAATAGGTCAGGTTAGTGGTATTTCTGGTTCTGGTCTTATTTTATCAATTCAATTTACTGGCAGCAATATAGGAGTATTTGATATATCATTACAAAATATCTATCTGTTTGATTCAAAAATGAAACAGATTTCAGTTGATTCAAGTAGTGCAAATTCTAAAATTACTGTTGT
>JAGPKI010000065.1:0-5484 GCA_018054005.1 Caldisericia bacterium | reverse complement strand
GAAATTCCTGAAATAGGTGGTGGAAGAACTGTTGTACCTTTAAGATTTGTATCAGAAGCTCTTGGGGCTCAGGTTGATTGGGATCCAGATTTACAAATTATAACAATAACATATCCTAAATATTGAGGAGGAAAAATGAAAAATAAATTTTTTTCATTAGTAACAATTTTATTTTTGATAGCAACTTCTTTTTTAGGAATAGTAAAGGGAGTAAATACTCAACAATCAATATGGCCAATTTTTATGAAAGATATAAGACATACAGGAGTTAGTGATATCATAGTCGATCCATTAAAACTTCCAAAAAAAGATGACCCAATTGCAAGAGCACAACTATCATCAAACTCAAAATCATCTCCTATAGTTGTAAATGGATATGTATATGTTGGAGATTATAATGGCTATCTATATGCATTCAGTATAAATGATGCAAAAAATGTAGTTATATCAGGTGGAACTTGGCAACCAAAGTGGACATATCAAACACCTAATTTAATTACAGGTTCACCTTTATATAATAATGGTAAAATATATGTTACTTCAGGAGGAGATGTTAATAGAAATAGTGGCCTATATGCTTTTAATGCAATAACTGGAGAAAAACTGTGGGAATTTTCAGATTTTACAAATAGAGATATATTTAGAGGGCAAGCAGAGGGTTCCCCGGTTTATGCTGAAGGGAAAGTTATATTTGCTACAAATGGTATTGAATCTTATGTTTATGCAATTGATGCTGAAACAGGCAATTTAATATGGAGATTCCCTCTTTCAAATCATGGAGTCAGAGGTTCGCCTTGTGTTTTAGGTGGAGTTGTTTATGTTTTAACATTTGATGGTTATGTTTATGCAATTGATGTTCTTGGCGGGACAGCACCTCTTGCTTCTTATAAGATTTCTGGTATTACAGCATTTCAAAATTATTCAACAATTTCAACAGATGGAAATTATCTATATGTTCCAGTAAAATCACAATATGCTTATGAAAATGGTAAAGTTATATTTCTAACATCCATTTTGACTTTTGTTAGAGAATTTTCTACAAATAGTCATTTTTCAGCAACAGCAGCAGTCGGAGATGATTCAATATATATTGGAGATGAACTTGGAAGATTCTATTCAATTGAAAAAAGTACATCTACAATAAGAGCAGGATTTCCATTTCAAGCAGGAGGAAAAATTGAAAGTTCTGCTGCAATTTCTGGAGATTTTATATATTTTGGCTCTGATGATAAAAAAATATATGGATTAAATAGAAGAAGTGGAGTTAAACTATGGGAATATGAAACTGCTGGTGAGATTCAATCCTCTCCAGCAATAGCAGAAGGAGGTATTTTTGTTACCTCTCAAGATCATTACCTTTATGCCTTTTTCGAAAATGATTTTGATATAACTGTTACTCCAGACAGTGCAGTTACCTATGTTGGAGGAGAAGCAAAATTTACAATAAATATAACTCCTTTTTCTAACTTCTCAGGTGGAGTTAATCTTTTTCTTGAAGGAGCTCCTCAAAATTTAATCTATAATTTTGAACCACAAACTTTAACCAATGAAATTAGAACATCAACCTTGACGATTAATGTAACTGAAAATGTTCTTTCAGGTACATATAACTTAAAGGTTGTAGGAAAAAGTTTAGTTTCAAGAAGAATAAGAGAAATAAGATTATCAGTAAATATTGAACCATATTTTGCTTTGAATGTAACTCCTGAATCTGGCGAGGTTTATATTGGAGATGAAGTATCTTTTAATGTATCTTTTACACCTTATGGTGGTTTTGACGGAGTTATAAATCTATCTATTGAAAATCCACCACAAAATATTCAATATGAATTTAATCCTTCTTCAATTTCATCTGCAAATAAAAATTCACAGTTAACAATAAAGCCACTTTTAAATGCTATTGTTCAATCATATACTATAAGAATAAAGGGAGTAAGTGGAGAAAAGGTAAGAACAAAAGATATAAGTGTTAAAGTAAAAGAGCAAGTGCCAGGTTCATTTACTTTAAATATACAAAGTGTACTTTCGACTGTTTATCAAGGTGAAACTGGTATATATAGAATATATATGGAAGCATCTGGGGGATTTAATGAAAAAGTAAAACTCACAATTTCAAATCTTCCAGCAAATTGTAATTATGTTTTTCAGCCAAAAGAGATATATAGTGGACAGACGAGCACTTTAACGATAAATACGTCATTAGACACTACCCCTGGGTCTTATCTTATAACAATTATTGGAAAAGGCGGTGGAAAGAGTTTTACTACTACAATACCATTAAATATTGTTATAAAACCAACAGGTGATTTTAAAATAGAAGTAGAGCCACCAATAGAAAGGAATGTTACTGTTGGGGAGAGCTTATTTTTTGTTGTTAAAGTAAAAAGAGACAATATCTTTAAAGATGATGTAAATTTAACACTGGACGGTTTAGATCAACCTCTTCCACAAGGACTATCTTATTCTTTTAATCCAAATAAAATGCCATCTTTTATTGATACCTCTTATTTAACCATAGATACATCTCAAAATTTAGAAAGCACAACATATACTTTGGTAATTAAAGGTGAAAGTGGAGGAAAGGTAAGAACTGCAAATGTAATAATTGTTGCTCATCAACCAAAAAATAGTAATATTTCAATTCTTCCTTCTCAAGTCACAGTAAATTCAAATGAAATATTTACTGTGGACATAATAATAAATAATGTTGAAAATGTTATATCTGCAAACTTTTTCTTGAATTTTGATCCAAATTTAGTTCAGATTGAAGAGATAAAAGAAAGTACATTTCTTGGTAGCGATGGTATAAAACCTATATATTCATATAAAATATTTAATCTTGAAGGATATGCTATTTTGCAAGCTATAAGGACTTCTCAAAAAGGTATCTCAGGTAGTGGTTCACTTTTTAAAGTTACTTTTAGAACAATTTCTAAGGGTGATTTGAAATTAAAATTTACAAATCTTTCCTTGTATGATTCTTCTCCACTTTTTATACCTTGCAAAACATTTGTTAATGAGATAAAAATTCTTGAGAGTGTTGGTGTTTTAGGAGACGCAAATGGAGATAAAATTGTTAATGGTCTTGATTTAATTCTCTTAATGCAAGCATTTGGCTCAACTCCATCAGATCCAAATTGGAATCCTAATTGCGATTTTAATAATGATTTAAGAGTAAATGGAATTGATTTGATAATTTTATCTCAAAATTGGGGAAAGATTGTACCTTAAAAACTATTGACAAAATGATATTTATAATTTATCAATAAATATATACTAAAAAATTCTAAAATTCGGAGGTAAAAATGGAAAAAAAGAAGGAAGAAGTAAAAAAATCAACACCAAAAAAGGTTGTTAAGAAATCTACAAAAAAAGTAACTGAAAAAGCAACTGCTAAAAAAACAATGACAAAAAAAACAACCTCTAAAAAAGGTAAAAAGTAAAAAATTCAAAGGAGTCAAAAATGGCTAAAAAGAAAAATGAAACTAAAGAAGAACAGAAAAAAGAAAAAACTACAAAAAAACCTTCAAAGAGCGGATGTAAAACAAGAAAAAAAGGTTAGAAAGTTAACTTTATAAATTAAAATGTTTATTGTTTTTCTAAATAGATTTTTTATTATTATATAGTTGTTTAATTTTGTAGTATTTATATAAATTAATTTTTATATCCATCAATTTATCATTAACAGAAAAACTCTAAAAAATCCTATTTTTTGTCATTCTTTTACCCTAAAAATTAAAAAACTTGAATTTAGAATTTCCATAAGCAATATAGATTCCTGGTTAACAGGAATTAAAGTTTAAATACTTTTCACTGACCTAATTAACAAACCTCTTGACAAAAATAATATGAGCTGTAAAATATTGATTGTTTAGCTAACTATTAGTTTATATGCTAACCTTTAGTTAGTTAAATAATTTTTTTAAAAGGAGGTTAAATCTATTGTATGCGAACGAATCAGATGATACATCTTTTTTAAATATAGAACGAATAGATCCTGTTTCTCTTGAGGTATTTCACTCTTTTTTTAAATTTATACGCTTCCATAGTCAGCTTCTATTCAAACTAACCTCTGAAAAAGGGATCTATCCAGGTCAGGCAGTGTGCCTTTGGTTTATCAATCAAAATTCAGGAATAAGCCAACGAGATCTCGCTGAAAAGATGCATGTTGCGCCACCCACTGTTACACATATGCTACAAAAGTTAGAAAAAGCAGGATTAATAATACGTAAAGATGATGAACATGATCAACGTCTAAGCCGAATATATTTAACTGATGCTGGTATAGATATGTTAAGTATATTAAATGATATTTTAGCTGATATTATAAATACAAGTTTAAATAATTTAAGTTGCGATCAGAAAAATAATTTGGTTAGTTGGCTTAACATTATAAGTTCAAACATATTAAACAAGCTTTAAAAAGGAAGGAGAAGCATCTATATGAAGGATTTATTTATAAAATTTTTAAAACCCTATTGGAAACAACTTACACTTACTATAATATTACTTTCTATACAAGCTATATCTAATCTTTATTTACCAAATTTGAATGCTGATATTATTAACAATGGTATTGCTAAAGGTGATATTAAATACATCACAAATACTGGACTTTTTATGTTAGGAGTAACTTTAATTTTAGCAGTTTGTGCTATAGCTTCTTCATATTTAAGTTCTAAAATTTCTATGAGTTTTGGAAAAGATATGAGGAGGGCTATTTTCTATAAAGTAGAAAGTTTTTCACAAGCTGATCTTGATAAATTTGGTACACCATCACTAATCACACGCAACACTAATGATGTCCATCAAATGCAGATGTTAATGTTTATTGGTTTAAATCTTATGGTAATGGCTCCTATTATGTGTATAGGTGGTATTATAATGGCTTTGAGACAAGATGTGGTTTTATCCTACTCTATAATAATAATAGTTCCTATTATGGTAGCATTAGTTGGAATTCTTCTGGTAAAAACTATACCAATATTTCGTTCAATTCAGGTAAAAATAGACCGTGTTAACCAAATTATGCGTGAAAAATTAATGGGTGTTAGAGTTATAAGAGCATTTGTGAAATCAGATTATGAAAAGAGACGTTTCGATGAAGCAAACCGCGATCTTACATCTACTACATTGAGAGTAAATAGAATTATTGCATTTGCTATTCCATCACTTATGATTGTTATGAACATATCAATTGTAGCTATAATATGGTTTGGTGGACATAGAATAGATAGTGGTGCTATGCCTATAGGAAATCTTACAGCTTTTTTGACATATATTATGGAGATAATGATGTCAGTTATGATAGCAATGGCTATGTTCATAATGATGCCAAGGGCTGAGGCATCAGCTGAACGTATTTTAGATGTACTTAATACTGAACCATCAATAAAAGACCAAAATAATCCTATAGTACCTATTATTGCAAAAGGAAGCGTAGAATTTTGGGATGTGGATTTTAGATATCCAGGTGCAGAAGAG
>JAGPKI010000064.1:5465-8165 GCA_018054005.1 Caldisericia bacterium | reverse complement strand
GATTGTGTTATAATTGGTGCTGGACCCGCTGGTGTTTCTGCATCTGTTTACGCTAAAAGATACAATTTAGATTTTGTATTACTTGAAAAAAATTTATTACCTGGAGGGAAGGCATCAATACCAAATATGGTGGAAAATTACATAGGTTTTCCAGATGGTATACAAGGGTACGAAATATCAGATAGGTTTGATAAACATTTAAAAAACCTCGGTGTAACAGTTAAAAATTATGACTGTGAAGAGATTATAAAAAATGATAATTACTTTGAAGTAGTTTGCAGATCTCAAGAATCTTTATTAACTAAGACCATTATAGTTGCCACTGGCACAAAAGATAAAGAATTAGGTATACCAGGAGAAGTAAAATTTAAAGGAAGAGGGGTTTCCTACTGTGCTACATGCGATGCTCCATTTTACAAAGGCAAAAGCGTAGCAGTTATTGGCGGAGGGGATACCGCCCTTTCAGAATCAATATATCTTTCTGAGTTTGCAAGTGAGGTTTTTCTAATTCATAGAAGAGAAAATTTTAGAGGAGCTGAATTATTACAGGAAAGGGTCAAAAACAATAACAAAATAAAGCTTATTCTTAACTCTATTCCAGTTGAAATAGAGGGAAATGAATTTGTTAATGGTTTAAAAATTAAAAATGCTATTTCCAACGATATATCATTATTGTCAGTTCAGGGAGTATTTATTTTTGCAGGCTCAATTCCAAATTCAAATTTTATTCAAAAAATAGTTAATTTAGATAGTAACGGTTATATAATAACCGATGAATTTATGGAAACAAGCGAAAAAGGGATATATGCAGCTGGAGATGTTAGAGCTAAGTTGTTAAGGCAGATAGTTACAGCTATTTCAGATGGTGCAATTGCAGTATATTCTATTAGAAACTATTTGAGAGGATAATTTATGGCTAAGTTAATAGAAGAGAATAAACCTTATAATCCTAAAGAAGTAGAAAGCAAAATATACGAATTTTGGGAAGATAAAAATTTATTCAATGCTAAAATACCACCTGAAAAAGAAGTATTTTCAATGGTTATGCCACCACCAAATATAACAGGCGCACTGCATTTAGGGCATGCTTTAGATTTAACTCTTTCAGATGTAATCGTAAGATTTAATCATCTAATTGGCAAAGATGTTTTATGGGTACCAGGTATAGACCAGGCTGGAATTGCCACTCAGAATGTTGTTGAGAAAGAACTTGCCAAAAAAGGGACAAGTAGACAATCCTTGGGAAGAGAAAATTTTATAGATGAAGTATGGAACTGGAAGAAAAACTATGGTGAAAGAATCATAAACCAAATAAAGCTATTAGGTGTAGCTACCGACTGGAGTAAATTAAGATTTACAAAAGATGAAAAGTACGAGACGGCCGTAAGAGTTGCATTTGTCCATTATTATAAGAAAGGGTTCATTTATAAAGGTAAACGAATTGTGAATTATTGCCCAAGATGTGAAACTGCCATTTCTGATATAGAAGTTGATTATATTCCCGAGAAAGGGGAACTTTATTATATTAAGTATTTCTTGGAAGATTTAAAAGAATTTATAATAGTTGCAACAACAAGACCCGAGACACTACTTGGTGATACAGCTGTAGCTGTAAATCCAGAGGATGAAAGATTTAAACATTTAATAGGAAAGTTTGCAATACTTCCTATTATAGGTAGAAAAATACCAATAATAGCTGATGAAGCTGTTGATCCATCTTTTGGAACAGGTTTGGTCAAGGTTACTCCAGCTCATGACCCGACTGACTTTGAGATTGGCAAGAGGCATGGATTAGAAGAAATTTCAATTCTTGAAAAAGGCAAATATTTAAATGAAAATGCTTTAAATTTTAAAGGCTTAAATGTTGAACAGGCAAGAACAGCAATAATAGATGAACTTAAAAAAGAAAACTTGCTTGATCACATTGAACCATATGATCACTCTGTTGGTATCTGCGAGAGGTGCGGCTCTAAAATTGAGCCAATTATCTCTGATCAATGGTTTTTAAAAACAAAAGAACTATCTGAAAAAGCTATAAAGAGGGTAGAAGCTGGCGAAGTTAAATTTAAACCTGAAAGATGGAAAAAAATTTTCTTAGATTGGATGGTAAATATTCAGGATTGGTGTATTTCGAGACAGATTTGGTGGGGTATACAAATACCAGTATGGTATTGTAGCGATTGCGGCGAATTAATAGTTTCGGTTGAAACTCCTAAAAAGTGCAATAAATGCGGAAGCGATAATATAACACAGGATAGTGATGTTCTTGATACTTGGTTTGGTTCAGCATTATGGCCATTTGCATGTATGGGTTGGCCAGATGATACTTTAATGCTTAAATATTATTATCCAACATCATTATTAATTACAGGTTTTGATATTATCTTCTTTTGGGTTGCAAGAATGATTTTTTCTGCTATTGAGTTTACAGGCAATGTTCCGTTTAAAGAAGTTTTATTGCATGGTCTTATAAGAGATAAATATGGCAAGAAAATGAGTAAATCTTTAAATAATGTTATTGATCCTACGGAAATAATTAAAACTTACGGAGCAGATGCCCTAAGGTTCAGTCTCATAATTTCAAGTAGTTTTGGTGGGCAGGATGTAAATTTTGATATACAAAAGGTTATTTCATCAAGAAATTTTATCAATAAGGTCTGGAATGCAGGTAGATTTGTTCTTAGTTCTTTGAGCAATTCT
>JAGPKI010000064.1:0-5365 GCA_018054005.1 Caldisericia bacterium | reverse complement strand
TGATTTCAAATCAAATGCTCCAAGTGAGGTTATTTTAGAGACAAAAGAAAGGATCATCGCTATAGAGAAAGAAATAGAACAATTAAAAAGTAGACTTAAGGAGCTATCGAATATTTTTTAAATGGATTTAGAAGAATATTTAAATAATTTACCACGCTTTCCCAAAGATTTAAGTCTTAATAATGTTAGAGAAGCTTTAAAATCTCTCGATTTAATAAACTTACCTTTTGAATGTATTCACATTGCTGGAACAAAAGGAAAAGGTTCAACCTCAGCCATGATTGCAAATATATTGCAAAGTGCATCTTACAGTACAGGTTTGTTTATATCCCCTCATCTTACAGATATAAAAGAGAGAATAAGCGTAAATGGAGAAAATATTAGCAAAGAAGCCTTTGAATACTGCTTTAGAGAAATTAATAAACCTTTAAGTTTCTTTGAGACTTTATTTGTAATGGCTCTTCTTTATTTTAGATATAAAGGAGTTCAAATAGCTGTATTAGAAACAGGTTTAGGAGGAAGGTTTGATGCAACAAATGTGATTGAAAAGCCATTAATTTCGATTCTTACTACTATTGGACTTGATCATTTAGAAGTATTGGGTGATACCATAGAAAAAATAGCTTTTGAGAAGGCAGGGATTATAAAGGCAAATTCTCCAACTATTTCTGCTCCGCAAAAGGAAAACGTAGAGAAAATTATTGCAGAAAAAGCCACTTCACTTAATTCCCCTCTTTTTGTTGTCGGTAAAGATTATAATTTAGTCAGAGAAGAGTCTACGGATCTTACAGGCGAGAGGTTTTCCATTCATTCGAAGGTTACAGGTAGTGATTATAAAGATCTTAAGGTAAGTATGTTGGGGTATCATCAAGTAATAAATGCTTCTTTATCAGTAGCTGCATTTGAATTATTAAATAAGGAAGGATTGAATATAAGCGTTGAATCATTACGAGAAGGCCTTATTAAAGCGAAAATAAGAGGAAGATTTGAGATAATAACTTTTAATGAAAGAATAATTATATTAGACATAGCACATAATCCAGATTCTGCAAAAGCTTTCCATGATACATTTAGAGAGAAATTTAAAAATGAAAAAGCCATATTTGTTTTTGCGGCTTTAAAAAATAAACTGGTTAAAGAAATCTTTTCTGAGATTTCTGATATTTCTGAATTTTTTGTCTTTACAGAGTTATCTTCAGTAGATTCATATAGCACAGAAGAGTTAAGACTTATTTTGTCAGAAGTAGATATTAGTAAAGAAGCAATTGAAATAAAAGATAAAAATGAGGCTTTTATTTATGCTCTAATAAATTCTAAAAAAAATGATATTATTTGTATAACTGGTTCATCTTATTTAGTTGGTGAAATAATCTCATGGATGGAAAGTGATAAAAGAAATGGAGGTGAAAAATGGATATTTCAACCATACAACCATATTTAAATTATTTAATTCTTCTTTTTGTAGTTGCTCTTGATATATGGATCATAGAAGATTCATTAAGGAGATTTATAAATAAATTATTCACGCCTATAATAGTTGTTCTTGTTACATTTGTTCCATATTTAATCGCATATCTATTGAGTGGCTCTCCTAATTATTATTTGCTTCTATCAGGAGTATTAGTGTGGCTTATATACCTTCTTATACGCCCTCCCTATACCCTTGAGGAAATGCAGATTATAGAGGGAGAGCAAAGGCTTAAAGACTTACAAAAAAAATACTACGAATATGAATTAAATAAAAGTGGAAGAATTTGTCCAGTATGTGGCTTACCGGTTGAGCCTGATTATATATTATGTCCTAATTGCTATAAAAAGCTCAAAGAAAAGTGTGTACAATGCGGAAGATTAATAGACTCAACATGGAATATATGCCCTTACTGTGGAAAGAAGGTGGTAAGAAAAAGAGAAGATGAAGACCTTAACATTTAATCCTGGTGGCTTACACTTAGAAGGTTTTAAGAGAAAAACCGAAAATTTACCTATAGAAAATATGTATGATCCTCCAAAAGTTGTTATTCCCTTATTACAACATACAGGTCTTCCAGCAGTTCCAAATGTAAAAGTGGGTGATCATGTAAAAATAGGTCAAAAGATTGGTGATGCACAAAGTGACTTCAGTGTTCCAGTACATTCAAGTATTTCTGGAGAAGTTATTGCGGTTAATTCATATGCAATAACAATAAAAAATGACAATATGTCTGAATGGTTTACGCTAAATACAGAAAGTAAAAATTTGTACGAAAAAGAAGAGCTCCTTAAAGAGATAAAAGAGTCTGGTATAGTTGGTTTGGGCGGAGCATGTTTTCCAACTCATATAAAATTAAATCCACCACCAGACGCTAAAATTGATACATTAATAATTAATGGAGCTGAATGTGAACCTTATTTAACCTGCGATTATAGATTGATGTTAGAAGAAGGTGAACTTATATTTGATGGAATAGAAATTGTTGAGAAAATCCTAAATCCTAAAAACATATACATAGGAATTGAAGAAAATAAGAAAAATGCAATTTTAAAACTCAAAGAGCTTAAGGATAAAAGGAAAACCAAAGTAGAGATTGTAGCTTTAAAAGAAAAATATCCTCAAGGTGCTGAAAAACAATTAATTTATGCTATAACTGGAAGAAAAGTTCCAGTCGGCAAGCTTCCTTTTAATGTGGGAGTAGTGGTTCATAATGTTGGGACAATACATGCAATAGCTGGAGCTATAAATTTGAAGAAAGCATTAATAGAGCGGGTTATAACTGTCAGCGGAGACTGTATTTCCGAACCAAAGAATTTAAGAGTTAAAATTGGAACAACTTTGGAAGATGTGGTTAATAAATGCGGAGGGTTTACGGAAGAGCCATCAAAAATCATATTTGGTGGTCCAATGATGGGCGTAACTCAAAGTACTCTTGATGTACCAATAGTTAAAGGGACATCTGGAGTAGTTTTTCTAAAAAATATTCCATTAACCGAAGAAGGAAATTGTATAAGATGCGGAAAATGTATAGTAAGCTGTCCTTCTGGCTTAATGCCTGTTAGAATTATGGAATGTTCTAAAAACAACGAATTTGATAATGCAGAAAAGTACTTTGCAACATCCTGTATAGAGTGTGGACTATGCAGTTATGTTTGTCCATCAAAAATTGAAATATTAAGCTATATCAGAAATGCCAAAGTGGAGATAACGAAAAGGCGGAAAAGAAAATGAGTGAATTTATAATATCATCATCTCCTCATATTAAATCTAAAATTACAACGAAATATTTGATGAATTCAGTTATTATTGCACTTTTACCTGCGTTAGTAGCTGCAATAGTAATGTTTGGATATCAATATGTTTTGCCAGTAGTTCTTTTATCAGTAATTTCAGCAGTATTAAGTGAAGCTTTGTTCCAGAAACTTTTTGGATTAAAATTAACTTTTCTTGATGGAAGTGCAGCATTAACAGGGCTTTTGTTAGCTTTATGCCTTCCACCAAGGGTGCCTTTATGGATTCCTGTTTTAGGAAGTATATTCGCTATGTTTTCAAAGCAGGTATTCGGCGGTTTGGGACAGAATATTTTCAACCCTGCCCTTATGGGAAGAGCTTTTTTACTTCTTTCCTGGCCAGGAATAATGACAAAGTGGTATGCTCCTTTCGCTGGAGCTGATGCAGTAACAACTGCAACACCACTAAACATTTATAAATTTGAAGGTTTAGAAAAGCTTATCTCTTTATTTGGTGGAGATATATTTAGCACATATAAGCATCTTTTTCTTGGATTAAAAGGAGGTTCAATAGGAGAAGTTTTTATACCTGCACTTTTACTTGGTTTAATTTATCTTTTAATAAAAGGTGTCATTTCATGGCATATTCCTGTTTCTTATATTGTGTCCTGTCTTGTATTTTCATATCTATTTGGTTTGAATCCTATTATTACTATCCTTACTGGAGGAATACTTTTTGGAGCATTCTTTATGGCAACAGATTATGTTACCTCACCTATTCTTGCTGAAAGTAAGCTTATATATGGATTCAGCATAGGTTTCTTAAATATAATAATAAGAAAATTTGGTGGAATGCCAGAAGGAGTAACATTTGCAATCCTTATAATGAATATGCTTGTTCCGCTTCTTGATAAACAAATAAGGAAACCATTTGGTTTTATCAAAGAAAAGAAGGTGCAAAGTGAAAAATAGTAAAGAAATTGTAAGATTAGGATTAATTCTCGGGCTTATTTGCCTGATAGCTGGCTTTGCTTTAAGTGCAACATATTCAATCACTAAAGATAAAATTACAGAACAACAGAGGAAAGCTCTCGTTCAAGCTCAGAAAGAGATATTCCCAGATGCTGCAGAGTTTAAAAAGATCGAAATTTCAGAGACCAAAGTTGGTAGTGCAACCTTAAAAGAGCTTTACGAATGTTTAAGTAAAAATGAAAATATTTTAGGTTATATTGCGACTGCTTCTACACCGGGTTATGGTGGAAATATAATTTTTGTTTTAGGTGTAAATAGTGATTTTAGCATAAAAGGAGTAAAAGTTACCGAACAAACTGAAACTCCTGGTCTTGGTGCAAATATTACTAAATCTTCATTTTTGGAGCAGTTTATTGGAAAAACTCTGAATGATGAATTTGCAGTAAAAAAGGATATAAAGCCTATTACTTCTGCTACAATCTCTTCACGTAGCATCGCAATCGGTATTAAAGAAATTCTAAATTTTACAGCTAAAAATTTAGAGGAGATGGGCAAATGAAAAATTTAATAAATATTTTTAAGAACGGCATTTTAAAAGAAAATCCTGTTTTAATAATTATGCTCGGTTTATGCTCGATTCTTGCAGTTTCCACAAGTGTTGTAAATGCTTTAGGAATGACACTTGCTTTCTCATTTGTTCTTATTGGTTCAGAGCTTACAATTTCATTAATTAGAAAGTTTATTCCAAAAACACTTCGTGTACCCATTTTTATTGTGGTTATTGGAAGTTTCACAACAATAATGAGCCTTCTTCTCCAGGCATTTCTTCCAGATCTCAATAAAGCTTTAGGTATATTTATACCTCTCGTTGTAGTTAATTGTATAATAATTGGGAGAGTCGAGGCTTTTGCATCTAAAAGAAGTGTTATTGAATCACTTTTTGATGCACTAGGAATGAGCGTAGGGTATGGTATTGTAATAGTTTCAATAGGAGCTATTAGAGAAATTTTAGGCAACGGAACAATATTGGGATACCAAATTTTTGGCTCTAACTATAACCCAGCACTATTCTTTATTCTTCCACCAGGAGCTTTTCTTGTGATTGGCATTGAAATAGCGATAATAAATAAAATTCTCGCGAAGCCAAAAAAGGTAAAACAGGAAGGATGATATAAATGAGTGAATTACAGAG
>JAGPKI010000063.1:4013-8210 GCA_018054005.1 Caldisericia bacterium | reverse complement strand
TAGTATATATTGAATTTATAACCATATCGTAAAAAAATCTTTGATTGTTTCCCTCTAAGTAAAGATTCATAAATCTCCTACCTTCCCACATTGCATAATTATAGTAGTAATCATAGGAGATATCTGAAGCTCCAACATAATAAAGTGAACTCGCAATATGATATATACCATCAATTGATAGCTTTTTCCTCATACAAAAGTCAGCAGACAACATATTCTCAAGAGTAACGTCTTCATCATAATCTAATAACTTTCCTCTACTAAGGAAAAGCCAATTTTCTTCGTATTGGTAGGATGATAAGTTAAATGAAAAAGAAATTTTAACGCCTTTGCCCTTATTATAACTTATCACAGGTTGAAATTTTTGAGTTTTAAGCTCTCTCAAATGGATTTCCTTGTCGCGAAAAACACCCAATGGTCCAAAAAGAACGCTTGCAATAACTTTATTATCTTTTTCAAATTCAATGTAATTAAGTGTAGCAGGAAGAATATTAAATGGGTTGTCATCTGTCAATGAAATATTATATTTAAGCATTTTTGAATCGGATGCTTCAATCTCAGTAGGTTTAGAGGAGCTATCGTAAACTAAGCTCCTAACTGTTATATTATTTATATTATTTAATGGGATTTCTACTTCTCCAACTAAAGGCTTGGATAATTCATTTTCCGTAAAGAATCTAAAAAAAAGTAAAGAGTCTGAGTTTGTAAAAAACCTACTTGTAATCCTTACATCAAATTCATCAGATTCACCCATTCCTGCTCGTCCTTTGAAAGAGTATTCTGATAAATAATTGTTAGTATTCAAAGAAATAGTTGAGTTCTCTATGGTTGCTTGAGAGAAATTTACATCCTTTGAAAAGCTAACATAATATGGTAAAGACAGATCAGGATGTGCATAAAGAGCTAATTTGTTTGATTCCCTTAAAAACTCGATACCTTCTTTTACTTTAGGTTTTGGATTGAACATAATTAAAACAAATAATGCAATAAGTGAAACCGATATAACAAAATGTAATACAAGTTTTTTCATCTTTTACACTCTTTATATGCCCTTAAAAGTTTTTCAAAACTACTTCTCAATTCAGTGGGTACTTTACTACATGTATTTAAGATCCAATCTTCATCCTCTTTTGTTAGTCTTTTATGAAAAGCGGGAGTTAAAGTTTTTATATTACCTACTCTTAAGGAAATCCGTGAAAAAGCAGGAAATCCAATCTCCTCATTAAATTTATAAATAATCCTATCTTCCATATTTAATAATTCATTCATCCAGATAGAATTCTTACATACTATGTATATTGTATCGTCACTCAATTTTAAAAGTTTTGTGTTTTGAGCAACTACCTTTCCAACTATGCTTTCATACTTCAAAAATAAAAGGTTTTTTTTACGAACTTTTTTAAACTTACCTCTTGATAAATAATCATCGATTACTGAATTTATCTTAAGCATTCACAACCTTTGATGATACCGGAAGCCTAAAAACCTTACCACTATAAATATTAAGATCACTAAGAGCCGTAATAAAAATCTGACTTCTATCTTTAAAGTGATTTAGAATTAGTTCTATATTTTTAGAGTCAAGCTCAGATGTTATATCATCAATTAGAAGTATAGGAACATTCTTTGTTTCTTCTTCAAGGATATTATATTCACAAAGTTTTAGTAAAATTGAAGCCAATTTTTGCTCACCTTCGGAAGAGAAATCTTTAATAGAAAAATCTTTATCGACTACTAAGACATTATCAGTATGTGAGCCAATCAAAGTAGTTTTTCTTTTTAATTCTTCCCTAATAAGAGAGTTTGCCTTCTCCACATTAATCTCTTCGGGTTCATATTTTATACAAATTCTATTTAAATTTTTGAACTCTTCAAAGTCTGAAGTTATTTTATTTATCTCAAGATTTAGCCGATTTACAATTTTTGTTCTTTCGTCCTGTGTGATTTTTGAAAGATTTATAAGCTCTTCTGTTAAGATTTCGAATAAATTTTTGCTCTTCTTAAAATCTTCATAATTTTTGAGAAGAACATTTCTATTTTTTAGTGTTTGGTTATACCTTGAAAGAATTAATGAATATTCTTTATTCAGTTTTAAACTTAACCTATCCAGAAAATGTCTCTTTAAAGAAGGTTCTCCCTTTATAAGCCCTACTGAACCTGAAGTGTTTACTATTAAATTTGATTCATAAAATAGAGATTGAAATTTCTGTCTATTTAAACCATTAAGATTTATCTCTTTACCGACATCTTTAGAAAAGATAATTTTTATAAACTTTTTCTGACCATTTTTTAAGTAATTTGCCTCTGTAATAATTCTATCCCTTTCCCATTTTATGAGATTGTTGTCGTTTTTTGTTCTAAAGCTCTTCCCTGTAAAAGAAAAGTGTATTGCCTCAAGAAAATTAGTTTTTCCGGAACCGTTTGGACCGTATATTATGTTAATATCATCGGAAAAAGTGCAATTTATTTCGTCAAAACTTCTAAAATTTGATGCAAAAATACTTCTCAAAAACATCTGTTTATGAACTTTTTAGTGAAACCAATACATAAATATAATTATCTGAATCAGGTTCCCTAATTAACAATGGATGAAATGGCCCTGATGTTTCAATGACCACTTCTTCTGTATCCACTCCAGAAATACCATCAATAAGCTTTTTAGCATCAAATAAGCCAGACCACTCTCCCCCGTTTGATTCAATTACTTTTATTTTTTCTGTTACCCACCCTCTCTCTGGGTCCTGACCAGAAACTGTTAGAATATCAGATACAAGATCAAGAGAGACCCTTTTAGTGCCATTACGTACAATTATATAAGCTCTCTGAAGTGTGCCCAACAGTGAATTTTTATCAACTTTAAAAGAGAAAGATACATTATCTGGTATTACCTTCTCGTAGGCAGGAAAATCTGCTTCTAAGATGCGGGAAACCAACCTTTTCGTTTTGAAAGTAAAAGAAATTTCCCTCTCAGAAACGGTAAATTGAACTTCGCTCTCATCTCTTGGCCATATTCTACCTAAAATATTAAAGGTTTTAGGAGGCAATAGAATGTGTAGAGAATTAAAATCAGCATTATCCCAAAACTTTGATAATATCAAACGTTGCCCATCTGTAGTTACAAATTTAAATTCGTTAGCATTTGTTTCAAGGAGTATACAAGAATAAGCAATATTTCCCTCCCCTTTTGTTAAAACAGCAGGAATGACTCTTTCATAAGAATGTAATAAATTGTCCTTCTTTAAGGTAAAAGCTTTACCAGATACTTCTGGTAAAATTGGAAATTCACCAGGATCAATACAATTTATAAAAAACTCACTATTATCACCTAAAATTTTTACAGAATCGGTCTGTACCTCCATAGTAACTATCGGCTCATTCAAACTTCGAACAATTTCTGCAAATAACTTTCCAGGAACTGTTGTTGTAATATTAGAATCTGCTTTACATGGAATGTTTATAGTTAAACCAATTTCTAGATCAGAAGATACAAGATTTAAGTTGCCATCATTTATATCAACTAAAATATTATTTAGCACAGGAATCATAGTGGTCGTTGGAACAACAGAAGTTAGCTCCTGCAAAACTAAACTTAATTCATCTTTATTACACTGAACTTGCATATACTTGCACCTCACATTGAAGAATTCTATCTTATTATACAATTATTCTAAAATTTTTCTTCTAAAAAATCTTATTATTATCTTTTTATACTAATAAATATTTATCTTTATTTTTTTATATCTTTTTTTTATATCTTAAATTTTCATTGATTTACCTTATAACTTTTATAATATTTGTTCTGTTAACCAGTCTTTGTAATTTTATGCTTTTATCCATTAATTCGAAGGAAAAGATACTTTTGTTGCTTATGATGATGATGCTCCTCAGAGTAAAACGAGTGTTGTTGAAAACTCCTCGAGAGCTAAAGAGACTCATTCAGGATGAAGGCTATGGTTTGTTTCATTACTGAGTGTATTTATCTTGAATAACAGATACTGAATCAAAAATAATATCAAGAAAAGTTTTGACGTTTAAAAGCTTCAAAAGCAATTATTCCAAAAGCAACCGAAACATTTAATGAATCCTCGCCCTCAACAATAGGAATTTTCGCCACATAATCGCAATGCTCTAAAACTTTTTTCCTTACTCCTTTCTCTTCGTTACCCATTACAATTCCTATATTTCTTTTATAATCAA
>JAGPKI010000063.1:0-3913 GCA_018054005.1 Caldisericia bacterium | reverse complement strand
ACATTTAATGAATCCTCGCCCTCAACAATAGGAATTTTCGCCACATAATCGCAATGCTCTAAAACTTTTTTCCTTACTCCTTTCTCTTCGTTACCCATTACAATTCCTATATTTCTTTTATAATCAACCTCCCATATAGGTACTCCTCCATGTGGATCAGTCCCAACTAGCCATATGTCTTCCTTTTTTAGTTTCTCAATAGTTTCAGTCAAATTGTTAACTCGAGCAATTTTCTGGCGAAATACAGCTCCAGCTGATGCTTTTATGACACCCTCTCCAATAATAGATGTCCTTCTGGATGTCATAATGACCCCCGAGAAACCAAAACAGGCACAACTTCTCATCATAGCACCAATATTATGTGGATCTTCAACTTCATCGATTAATAGAAGCCTTAAAAAGCCTTTTTCAGGTTTCACTATTAAATCTCTGATATCAGAAAATTCCACTTCTTCCACTATCCCAACAATACCAGAGCTTTGTTTAAATTTTGCATTAAAGATTTCCTCAGGCATTCTGTAGATCGGAGTTTTAGTAGCTTTTATAAGGTCATAAAGGTCTTTAGATATTTTCTTATCAGAGGAAATTATTACTTTATTTACAGTCTTTCCCTTGCTAAGTAGCTCTTCTATTTCACGAATTTTGCTCACTAACATCAATATCTCTCACAAGTCTATAAACTGTTGAATCTTTCTTATCTTCAAGCTGAATGCCTAACTTGAGTAAATCGTCTCTTATGTTGTCCGCTAGAGAAAATTCCCTGTTTTTTCTTTTCTCATTTCTTAATTCTATGAGTCTATTAACAATTTCTTCAATGTTTTCACTCTCAAGTTTTATCTCATATTTCTTGGCTAATAAAGTTAAATTGTTCTTTAAAGAGGTATCCTCTTTTATTTTTAAATCTTCCTCCAAAACATTTTTAAAACCGAGAGTGTCAAGCCAATCAATTAAATAATTTCTTATTTGCGAAAGAGTGTCATAGCTTTCTCCGCCCCTATCAAGCACTTTATTTGTCTCTTTGCAGGCATTGATAAGGTTAGATATAGCTAAGGGTGTATTAAAATTGTCAGTTAAAGACTCAGAGAAATCATCATCAATACATTTGAATATCTTTAAAACATCGGAATTTATAGCTCCTTTAGGAGAAGCTAAGATAGCTTCATCAAGCCTTTTTGCTGTTATCAAAATTTTTTCAAATGTTTTGTCTGCTTGTGAAATAGCACTCATTTGAAATTCAAGAGGGGAGGAATATAACGTAGAAATAAGGAAAAATCTTAATACATTCGGTGAAACAATTTTTAGTATCTCATCAATTCTAAAGACATTTCCAATTGATTTGGACATTTTCTCGCTATCCTTAGTTACCCAACCTGTATGTATCCAATATCTCGCAAATGGACTTATTCCAGTGTAAGCCTCTGACTGAGCAATTTCATTTTCATGATGAGGGAATATTAAATCCTGTGCTCCTCCATGAATATCTAAGCTATTACCAAGGTACTTTAGGGACATTGCAGAGCATTCTATGTGCCAGCCAGGTCTGCCTTTTCCCCAGGGGCTATCCCAATATGGTTCACCTTCTTTAGCTTTTTTCCATAGTGCAAAGTCAAGCGGATCTTTCTTACCTTCTTCTGGCTCGACTCTTGCTCCTATAAGCATTTCTCTGATACTTCTTTTTGAGAGTTTTCCATAGTTCTTAAAGCTTCTCACACTAAAATATACATCTCCGTTAGATTCATATGCATGCTTCTTCTCAATTAGCCCTGAAATCATTTCTACAATGATATCAATGTTTTCTGTTACTCTTGCATACATTATTGGTGGAGAAACATTTAGAAGTTCCATCGCTTTAAGATAAGCACTTATATATTTTGAAGATACATCTTCATAAGAGATGCCTTCTTCATTGGCTTTTGCAATAATTTTATCATCTATATCAGTAAAATTGGTAAGGTAATGAACATTGTATCCATTTTTTGCGAACACTCTTCTTATAATATCAAAAATAATTGCAGTTCTTGCGTGGCCCACATGAGGATAATTGTTAGGGGTAAAACCACAAACATAAATATACAAGTTTCCTTCCTCTTTTGGCTTAAATTCAACTTTTTTACCTGTCATCGTATCATAAAACTTTATAACCATTGGCTTTCCTCCTAAAGCCTTGCTAAAGCATCTTTAAGTATAGATATAACTTTATCTTTACCAAGAAGGTAAATAACAAGGTAAATTTCTGGACCTTCTTCTAATCCCGTGATAGCTACTCTAAATGGCAAATACAGGTTCTTGCCCTTTATCTTCGACTCTTTTCCTGTTTCTCTAATTAGATTGAGAATTATTTCTGGTTCCCACTCACTAATATTTTCAAGTTTTTGTATAAAAAGAGGGAAAAGAATTTTAACTTCTTCTTTATTGAGAGAATCTAACTTTTCCTTTTGTGCTCCGGCGGAGGAATAAATATTCTCAATATAAGGTGCAATATCAGTAAGCAAAGTAAAATGTTCTTTTGATAATTCAATAACTTTTTCATATGTATCGATAGAAGGGTTTAACTTCAATAAACCCTTTGTTTCGAGTTCCTCTTTTACGTAATTTAATAATTCTTTACCACTCTTTTGTCTAATATAATATGAATTAAACCATTTTAATTTCTCGTAATCAAATATAGCTGGGCTTACTCCAACTCCTGATAAATCAAATTTTTCTATCAGTTCATCAATAGTAAAAAATTCTCTTTCCATTTTTGGTGACCAGCCCAATAGAGCCATATAATTAACTAAAGCCTCTGGCAAGAACCCTAATGCTTTATAATCAGTAATAGCAAACGCTCCATGTCTCTTACTCAATTTTGTTCTATCGGTTCCTAAAATCATAGGAAAATGAGCAAAATAAGGGATATCAAAACCTAAAGCTCTGTATATAAGGATCTGCCTTGGAGTATTTCCAAAAAGATGATCTTCTCCTCTTAAAATATGAGTTATCCTCATCAATGAATCATCAATTGAAACTGCAAAGTTATAGGTGGGAATACCATCAGACCTAACAATGATAAAATCATCGAGTCCTTTTAAGGGGAAATTTATATTTCCTCTAATCAAATCATTAATCGGCACCGAGTCTAAATCATTAGGCAGCTTAAACCTTATTGAATAATTTTCACCATTTGTTAATCTTCTTTTAACTTCCTCAGCTGAAAGATTTCTGCATCTTCCTGAATATTTAGGAGCTTCCCCCTTTTCAATGGATAATTTACGATCTTCTTCAACAATCTCGGGTGAGCAAAAACAATAATAAGCAAAACCAGTCTCAAGTAGTTTATCAACATATTCCTTATATATCGAAAATCTCTCACTTTGCCTATACGGACCATACTCACCACCTATATCTGGTCCTTCATCCCAATCAATTCCAAGCCATTTTAAAGCTTCTATTTCATCGTTTACAAACTCTTCTTTAGAGCGAGCGGAATCTGTATCTTCTATGCGAAATATAAATTTACCTTTGTTGTGACGCGCAAATAGATAATTAAATAATGCTGTCCTTGCATTACCAATATGTAATTTTCCTGTTGGAGATGGTGGAAACCTAACTCTTACTTCACCCATTGCCTCTAAACCAACCTCATATGAAATCTATCCATAATCTCATTTATAGTCTCTTTAGCCGCAAGTTCAGCTTCTTTAGTGCCTGAAATAATAATATTTTTCACAAATCCTTCTTTCCTCTCTTTTTCAATAATTTCTAATTTTCTTTCTCTTATAGGTTTAATTATATCTGATAATACTTGTGTAAGCATCTTCTTGCAATCTGTGCAACCAATATTTGCTTCTTCACAATTCTTCTTTATTTCCGAAACTCTGTCTTTATCAAAAACTTCATAATACTTAAATACATTACAGATTTCAGGGTGCCC
>JAGPKI010000062.1:6124-8273 GCA_018054005.1 Caldisericia bacterium | reverse complement strand
CCATTTAGGGTTTTATATAATGTTTCTAATTTTACTCTTGCTGCAACAAAGCTTGCTCAGACAAATCTCCGAAATATAGTTGGAGACCTTGAACTTGATCAAACTTTAACTTCTCGAGAAATGATTAATACAAAACTTAGAGAAGTTCTTGATGAAGCTACAGATAAGTGGGGAGTTAAAGTAACAAGAGTAGAGATTCAGAAAATTGATCCTCCTCATGATATAACTGAAGCAATGAGTAGACAGATGAAGGCAGAAAGAACGAAAAGAGCTGCCATTTTGGAAGCAGAGGGTATTAAACAATCCGAAATACTTAAAGCAGAAGGAACAAAGCAAGCTGCTATACTGCAAGCAGAAGGTAATGCAGAAGCTATAATGAAGGTTGCTGATGCAGAAAAGTATAGACTGTCAATTGAAGCAGATGGACAAGCAGAGGCAACTATAAAGGTCTTTAATTCAATTCATCAGGGACAACCTACAAAAGACCTAATTGCAATCAGATATTTAGATGCTTTAAAAAACATAGCTGACGGAAAGGCTTCTAAATTGTTTATTCCATATGAGTCAAGTGCTATCATAGGTAGTCTTGCGGAAATAGCAGAGATATTTAAAAAAGATGATAATATTGATAAAGGAGAAAATATAAATAAAGAAGAAGGTTAATATTCATCTTCTTCTAATTCCTATACTACTTTGGTCAGCTAATCCTGTTGTTACAAGGTTTCTTGTAACTGGAGGACTTGGAGCCTTTGAACTAATCACATATAGGAGCTTTGGTGCTTTATTATTATCAAGTCTATTTCTCTTTAAAAGGAAGGGTATATTCCACTCAAAAGTGCTTAATTCTTTTACAGAGCTCTTACCTGGCATTTTTCTTTTTCTTAACTTTATTACATTCAATACTGCTCTAAAGTATCTTAATAGCTACCTTGTTATGATCATAGAAGCAAGTTCTTTTGTTTTTAGTTTTCTTTTTGCAAAGCTAACTAATGAGAAAGTTAAATTTTATAGACTCTCTTTTTTGCTATTCTTTATAGGCATATTTATTCTTTCTTATGATGCAATAATGAAGAAAAGTGGTATTTTTATATTAGGTTTAATTTTTGCTGTGTTTACTTCTTTAACTTTTGGACTTTACAATTCAACTTTAAAATATATTAGAGAAAGTGAAAATAAACTTTTTGCTACAATTTTTCCTGTTTTCTTATTAAGCTTACCATTTACTGTTATTGAATTAAGCGGAAGAGAGTTCTTGTTTTCAAATGTTGTTATTTTAATTATTGTGCTTGGTTTTATTTTGACCGCTATACCTTATTCTTTTTGGGCTGAAGCTAGTAAGTATTATTCCGGTTTTAGGCTTTCAGAATTCTTTTTGCTCACTCTACCCGGAACATTTTTGATTGAGTTCTTCTGGCTTGGAGTTTCAATCAGCTTATGTCAAATGATTGCATCTATAATATTAATTTTTGCGCTAACTCTTGAGCAAATTTATATACATAAATAAGAAAAACTTTTTAAGTTTTGTAAATAAAATTACAAAACTTAAGATCAGCTATTATTTGTAATAATTTATCTTTATTAGTTTATATTCATCTATCCAAGTAACTGTTGCAGAAAAAGCTTCCATAACAAACCTTAGGGGCACGAGAGTTCGGTTGTTAACTATTCTTGGTGGAACATCTAATTTATAGGTAGTTTTTACACCTTTTTTCTCAATTATAGATTCCTTTTTTCCAATCCAAAGATATATTTTTTTATCTCCGAGAGTAATGACAATGCTTAAATCTTTGTCATTCCACTTAACATTTGCTCCTATTGATTCACTAATGAATCTTATTGGAACAAGTGTCCTGCCATTTTCCAATATTGGTGCTGTATCGAGAAAAACCTCTTTCTCGTTCACAATTGCAGTACTGTTTCCAATCTTTAAAGTTATGCTTACTATACTGTTTGTTAATATTTCTACTCTTATTTTATTGAAATCATTACTTTCTCTTTGTGTGATAAATTCTATAGAATTTTTATAGCTCATTAGTTTTAATATTTCAGAATATTTACCATTTTCTCTAACTTCAATTAGATATTTGTAAGTATCATCACCTATCCAGAGAGTTTCTCCGTTTAATGATCCATTTATTGTTAAAAATTG
>JAGPKI010000062.1:2238-6024 GCA_018054005.1 Caldisericia bacterium | reverse complement strand
ATATGAATTGTAATGCAATACATTGTAGGAAATGTATTTTTCGCCATTATTAATTTGAGTCTGACATCACCCTGATTTCTTATTGTGTTTGGATAAAAAAAAGGTGTTATTGTATCTTTTTTATAATCTATTGCTGAAAAACTAATATTTTGATTTTCTCCACCTTCTGTTGCTACATTAAATAGAAACTCAAGATCTTCTCCTAAGTTAACTGTCTTTTCTTCACTATCTACTGAAGCATATATATCTTTAAATTCTATAGGGTTTAACCTTAGAGCAGGATCACCATAAAGATTAAACGAATAAATATTTTGAAGATCTCTATTTCCGTATATTTTATATCCAGTAGCATACTCTTCCAATGCAGAATATAATGCTTCTCCAATAGTATTATTTCTTAAAATTAAGTTTCTAACTGTAAAATAGAGTAGTGTCTGATTTCCACCATCATTAATATTTTTCCAATCTTCTGCGAACCAATTAATTCTTGTGCCACCTATATAGCATGCAAAACCAGCATTTAAAGCTTCTTTTCCAATATTCTCGCCTTCTGGTTTAATTGAAGAACAACTTCCAGTTATAAATATTCCTCTCATCCTATTTCCTATATTGCGAAATGAATCTTTTGAAAGCACATTGGAAAAAATGATTTCGTTTTTGTCAGGTTTTTTATTTTTATTTCTATCTTCTACCCATATTTTTGTAAGCAATTCATTTTCTGTTCCATGTCCATTCCATAAAAATAAATCATAATTATTAGTTTTTAGTAAGTTTTCAAAGTTAGCTTTTTTAAGTGGATATTCACTTTCGTAAAGAGAAGATGATAAACCAGATTTTTCATACAGTCTATTAACCTTATATCCATTTAACTTGAGTAAATCTTTATATATAGCATCAGTTAAAGTGGCTCCGTCAGTTCTTTTAGCTGTTTTTTTAGTCGAAATTTCTTCATTTTCATATGAGAGAATTGAGGCAGAAAGAAGAACATTTTTAGTTTTTTGAGCCTTTTCAAAATTTATAATATTATTAATGGTATTATAAACATCTTGAGCGGAACTAAATGGAATTCTTCCTACCATTATTTCAGTTGAAAAATCCATTTCTTTATCATCTTCTACATATTCTCCAGGATAGTAATCTTTGTCAGCATCAAAATCTGAAGAAAGATCTGAATAAAAGAAATTAGATGGAGTCCTACCAACTTCTGTATTGCTATCAACTCTAAGATATGAAGGATAAAGCATCTTGTAGGGAAGTGTTTTTTCATCCCCTACAAGAAGAAGATATTTTAAATTCCAGATTCTATACTTATCCATCAGATAATTTCTTATTTTATCGGCATTATCCGTTCCTTTGTAGGTTTTATAAATGTCAGGAGCATTAATAATATTTACATTCAATCCTTGAGATTTTCTCAAATTTACAAGGGGCAGGACAGCTTTGGATAGATTACTATTTTCAACTATAATTAGGTAATCAGTATTAATAACAGCTGAAGTTATATTAGTATTAGCAAAAGCTAAATTGATAAAGCTATTTAAAAAAAAATTTAATAATGTTCCTAATACTAAAAAGAAAGATATTAATTTTCTAAATCTTCGTTTATTGAGTTTCTTTTTCGAATTTCCAAGCACTTATTCCACCAATAAGGTTTTTAACATTCGTATAATTCATATTTGTAATTATTTCACATGCAATAGCAGATCTTTCTCCAGTTTTACAGTAAAGGACAAGAAAATCATCCATTTTTATATCAGCTCTTTTTGGTAATTCTTCCTTTATATCCTGATAAGGAATATTTATTGCACCAGGAATATGTCCTTCTTCATACTCACTTGGAAGCCTTACATCTATTATCTTTATATTTTTACCTTCTTTTATTAAATTATAAAGCTCTGTAGGTTCTATTTCTCCGTAAAAAGAATTTTTTCCATCGTCAGGTATTTTGTCTTCACAAGGAAACAATACAGTAACTTTTCTCTCAGTTCCATCCCATAAAACACTTGCACCTAATTCTTCAGAAATAAACCTTATAGGGACAAGAGTTCTTCCATTTACAATTATTGGTTCAATATCTGTCTCAAAAGTTTTAACATCTTTTCCTGTTTTAACCTCTACTTTTTTGCTTCCTATCCAGAGAGATATTTTCTGGCTTCCCAACTTGTAATCAACTCTTCTCTCTTTATTATCCCAACCTATATCAGCGCCAAAACTCTCTCCAATAAATCTGAATGGCACTAATGTTCTACTATTTTTTATTATAGGGGGAGAATCTAGAGTCAATTTCTTATCATTAAGGAGTGCATTATTTTTTGATATCCATAAAACCAATGTCCTCTTTAAAGCAGGATATATATAAATGTTTAGAAATTCAGAGATATTAGAATCTTCTATAGCTCCTATCATTAACCTTGCAGAAAGTTCTTTTTCAGGCTCTATATCTGTTGGTGAAAATAGCCTTATTGTTAATAAACTTTTCTGACCAGGTTTAATTTTTTCGGTTAAATATTCCCTCTGCAGGCATATATCTTCAATGCAAACCTTCATATGCCAGTTTTTAGGAAGCTCTCTTGTGAATTTAAGCAAGAATTCACTTTCTAATTCTGAATAATTAGTAAAATCAACCTTGCATAGTCTTGTACTATCAGGAGCGACAGTTAAAAATATTTCATTACTACTGAGTAATTTTTTATTATCAGCTCTAACTCGAGGTGATAGGAAAGTAAATATAATTAAATTTATTATTAAATACTTTTTAAATATTTTAATCATATCTCATATGTCCTCTTTTCAAATATAATATAATTATGTAGCTATAATATATATTATAGCTAAAAAGTTTTATATAATGAAAAAGGAAGAGAAAATGGAAGTTAAAATAATAAAGAATATTTTAGGTGAAAATGAGCTTATTGCTTCTGAAATAGAAAAAATTCTTAAAGAAAAGGGGATATTTTCACTTGAAATTCTTGGTTCACCTGGATCAGGCAAAACTACACTAATTGAGCTTCTATTGGAGAATTTTGGGAAGAAATATAACTTCTCAGTGATTGAAGGAGATGTTGCTTCAAGCGTGGACTCTGATAGACTTAAAAAATATGGGGTTCAAGTTGTTCAAATTAATACTGAAAATCTTTCATCTGTTTGCCATATGGAAGCTTTCATGGTGCATAAAGCTTTAAATGAATTGGACCTTGATAAAACAGATTTTTTAGTTGTTGAGAATATTGGCAATCTTGTTTGTCCGGCATCTTTTAGATTGGGTTGCAACCTTCGCTTATTAGTGTTATCAGTTCCTGAAGGCTCCGATAAACCTCTTAAGTATCCTTTAATTTTTAAAAATGTGGATAGCGTTGTAGTGTCAAAAATAGATTTGAACGAGCTTGCTCCATTTGATTTTAATGATTTTAAAGATGAAGTAAGCTCCCTTAATAAGGGAGCAAAAATTTTTGAGCTCTCTGTAAAAGAAAAAATTGGAACACAACCTTTTTTAGATTATATAACTTTTAATATCACATCCTTTAAGAATAGCATCTAATGGATTTACACTTTTTCTCATGCTTGTCGAAATACAATATAGGAGTTAAAAAGTGTGTAAAAGAACTAAATTTAATAAATAATCCATTGATTCAAATTGTCTTCAAGTATTCCAGTGAAGCTATCAAAGTAGCTTAATAAAACTCTCCATATATATAAGTGTAGTAAAAAAGAGAATTCTGCTACCTCAAAATAAAAAAATGCCTAAAAAAACATAGATCCCCAATCAAGTTGGGGATGACAGTGGGT
>JAGPKI010000062.1:0-2138 GCA_018054005.1 Caldisericia bacterium | reverse complement strand
ATGAGTTATTTGATCCAGAAAACCGAAGATACCTTTATCCCTTCATAAATTGCACAAATTGCGGTCCAAGATATTCAATAATAGAACATCTGCCATATGATCGAGAAAATACAACAATGTCAGATTTTCAAATGTGTAATGATTGTTTAGAAGAGTACAATAATCCTCAAACAAGGAGATATCATGCAGAACCAAATGCTTGCGAGAAATGTGGTCCTGAAGTTTTACTTTTTGATTCTTCTGAAAATTTTATAGCATCTTCCAAAGATGCAATAAAATTATGCAAAAAGCTATTAGAAGAAGGTAATATAGTTGCAATAAAGGGAATAGGTGGGTTCCATTTAGCGGCAAATGCTTATAATGATGAATCAGTTTTTAGACTTAGGCAAAGCAAAAAAAGAGGAAATGAGCCATTTGCTATTATGATGCCAGATATTGAAAGTATAAAGGAAATTGCTTATGTTAGCAGTGAGGAAGAAGAAGAATTATTAAGCATTGAGAGGCCAATTGTTCTATTGGAGAAGAGTGATAATTATAATCTCTCAGTATTTGTAGCCCCTAGACTAAAGAAAATTGGGATTATGCTCCCATATACTCCCCTTCATTATCTAATTTTTCAGAATCTTAAAATAAATGCTCTTATTATGACAAGTGGTAATGTTCATGATGAACCGATAGTATCGTCAAACGACGAAGCATTCGAGAAGCTTAAAAATATAGCTAACTATTTCCTAACCAATAATCGAAGGATAAGGCGTAAAATAGATGATTCAGTAGTATTTTTTGCATTAGAAGAGAGACTAATTCAAAGGCGATCTCGTGGTTTTGTCCCAGAACCTATAGAAGTTCCCTTCAAACTAAAAGAAGGAGTTGCATTTGGAGGAGAATTAAAAAATACGATTTCTTTATCTAAGAATAATTTGATTTATATTTCACAACATATAGGTGATTTAAAGAATAAGGATTCTTTTGAATATATGAAATGGGTATATAGTGATTTACTCGAGCTACTTTCAATCAAGCCAGAATTTGTTGCATGTGATTTACACCCAGATTATCTTTCAACGATTTTTTCAGAGAGCTTAAATCTTCCTCTTATTAAAATTCAGCACCATAAAGCTCATATTGCTTCTGTTGCTGGAAGTTTAAATTTAAAGGATAAGAGTTTAATCGGGGTATCTTTTGATGGAGTTGGTTTTGGAGAAGATGGTAATTCATGGGGAGGAGAATTTTTTCTCTGTAATGGTAAAGATTATAAAAGAGTTGCACATCTTGAATATTTTGAGTTACCAGGTGGTGATATAGCTACTAAGGAAGTATGGAGAATTGCATATTCTCTTCTTAGAAAATATTTTGGGAATAACATTCCTATTAATTTTCCAGTAGAGCCTGACAAAGTTAAAATAATTGATTTTATGCTAAAAAATAAAATGAATACACCTATTACTTCAAGTATAGGAAGACTATTTGATGGAATCTCATCATTGTTAGATTTGATTCATATAACAACTTTTGAAGGTGAGGGGGCAATGATACTTGAATCTATTGCCTCTCCCTTAATTACAACATCCTACAAGCCGGTTATTCTAAAAGAAAATGGTGAGTTTATAATAAAACTTGAACCATTAATTACTGATATTATTTCAGATATTAAGCATAATATTAGTAAGGAAGAAATATCAGCAAAATTCCATAATTATATTTGTTCAATCATCTTAAAAGTATCAAATATTATGAGAGATGCTTACTCAGTAGAAGATGTAATTCTATCTGGAGGAGTTTTTCAAAATGTTTATATATTAAATCGAATAAAATCAATACTAACAGAGGAAGGATTTAATGTTCACCTGCCAAAAGATGTGCCAATAAACGACGGAGGAATATCTTTTGGTCAGCTCTATCTTGCTTCACTCTTAATTTCATAAAATATATTTAACCAAAACAATTAGTAACACAAAAATGATATATTTATTTCTTTGCAATCACAAGTAATTGCAAATATAGCATCTTCTCCACTACATTTGCAGGGTGAACAATTACAACCTACTGCATACACTCCACTACATCTATATCCACAACCTACTTTTTTGGGTGTTATCATATATTCTCCTTTAGGAAGTAAAGCACTGGCCTGCCCA
>JAGPKI010000061.1 GCA_018054005.1 Caldisericia bacterium | reverse complement strand
GGCACAGACAATCATCTTATGCTTGTAGATTTGCGACCAATTAATATGACCGGCAAAGAAGGAGAATCTATTCTTGATTCTGTAAATATTACTGTAAATAAAAATACAATTCCATTTGATCCAAATCCTCCAACAGTTACGAGTGGTTTACGCATTGGAACACCTGCTATAACTACGAGAGGCATGAAAGAAAAGGAAATGGAATTGATAGGAGAGCTTATTTATGACGCTCTCACTCATAGGGATAATAGTTCTGTTCTTTCTGCAATCGCTTCTAAGGTAAAAGAATTAAATGCAAAATTCCCAATATATGGTGGTTTAAGCTATGTTTAATTATGCAATAGATGAGACATAATCAAACTTACAAGAAAGGCATTATTGAGTCAAAAATATTGTTTGTAGTTTGTAACTTGTTATGAAGAATGTATGTATTTTCTTTTTAGTGAAATAAAATTTTTTAAGTAAAGGGTGGTCTTTAAAATGGTTGGATGGATTATTCTAATTATCGTTTTAGTGATCGGACTATATATTCTTGCAAAATACAATAGCTTTATTGTTCTACGAAATAGAATTCAAAATGCGTGGGCACAGATAAATGTTGAATTAAAAAGAAGATATGATTTAATTCCAAATCTTATAAATACCGTTAAAGGGTATATGCAGTATGAGAAAGAGGTTCTTGAAAATGTAGTTAAAGCACGATCTCAGGCGATCGAAGCAAAGTCAGTGAAGGAACAGGGAGAAGCAGAGACACAGCTCACCAAAGCTTTAAGGACACTTTTTGCAGTTATGGAGAATTACCCCGAACTTAAAGCTAACGAAAATGTTATGAGACTTCAGGAAGAACTTACTTCTACTGAAAATAGGATTGCTTTTTCAAGGCAGTTTTATAATGATATTGTTATGCGTTACAATGCAGGTATACAGGTTTTCCCTGCAAATATAATTGCAAGAATGTTTAATTTTAAAGGAGAAGAATATTTTGAAATTGAACTTCCAGAAGAGAAGGAGGTGCCAAAAGTAGATCTTGGTTTATGATGAAATAGCAAAAAATAAAAGAAAATCCTTTTTTCTACTAATAATATTTTCGATATTTACTGTTTTTATATGCTACTTTATAGGTTCTGCTTGGTTTGGAAGTGGTTTAGGGGGATTAATCTTTGGATTTGTAATTTCTCTGACAATGTCACTTGTTAGCTTTTATACAGGAGATAAAGTAGTTCTTTCTTCTGTAGGAGCAAGAGAAATTAGTAGAGATGAATATCCAATGCTTTATAATGTAACTGAAGAATTATGTATTGCAGCTGGAATACCTATGCCAAAAATTTATGTTGTACCTGACCCGTCGCCTAATGCTTTTGCAACAGGAAGGAATTTAGAGAATGCTAAAATAGCGGTAAATGAGGGGCTTTTAAAAATATTAAACAGAGAGGAACTTCAAGGTGTAATTGCCCATGAGCTCTCACATATAAAGAATAACGATATTATGTTTGCAACGATTGTATCAGTTTTATTAGGAATGATAATAATTCTATCAACGGTATTTAGGAGGACATTTTGGTGGAGCGGAAGAGACAGGGATAGAGAAGGTGGCGGAGTAATATTGGTTTTGATTGGTTTATTATTAGCAATTCTTGCTCCTATTGCAGCAAAACTTATACAGTTATCACTTTCAAGAAGTAGGGAGTATCTTGCAGATGCAAGTGCAGCACTAATTACTCGCAATCCATTAGGTTTGGCAAATGCTTTAGAGAAGATTTATGGTACTAAAGTTATTTCAAAGACAAGTAATGATGCTGTTGCGCCTCTTTATATTGCTGAACCTTTTAAGGGTATTGATGTGAAAACCCTCTTTTCAACACATCCACCAATTGAAGAAAGAATTAAACGCCTGAAAGAGATGGCATATGTTAGACAAAGTTCATAAATTATTTAAAAGGAGGGATTATTTATGCTTATAAATATAGCAAAAAATGCAAACCTTTTGGAATTTAGGGAAGAGCTTTTAAAAGAAGAAAATATTGATGTTTCTAAGTGTTATCAGTGTGGCAAATGTACTGCAGGGTGTCCAATGAATTATCTTATGGATATACCACCCTCTCAAGTTATTCGCTTCTGTCAGCTGGGACTTATGGAAAAAGTTCTAAATTCAAGAACTATATGGTATTGTGTTTTTTGTGATACTTGTAGTACTCGCTGTCCGCAGGATGTGGATATTAAAGGTGTTATGGATGCATTTAGGAGAATGGCTGTTAAGAAAGGAATTACAGAGAAAGCCCGTGATGTAGATACTTTTCAGAGAGCATTTTCTGGTTCTATTTATTCATTTGGTAGAGTATATGAACCAGAAATGGTTGTAAATTTTAATCTACGCTCAGGTAAATTATTTAAGGATGTTAATTTATTTCCACTCATGCTTTTAAAGAAGAAGATTAGTCTTAAGCCCACTCCTAAAAGAGTTTCAGAAGTAAGAAAAGTATATAAAAAAGTAAATAGAATTAGAAAGGAAAAGGTGTAAATGACAATGGATTATGCATATTATCCAGGTTGCTCGTTAGAGTCAACCTCTCCAGATTTTAATATATCAACAAATGCTCTTATTAAGTTTTTAGATCTTGGTATTGATGAAATACCTGATTGGACTTGTTGTGGAGCAAGTGCACTTCATCCTCAGGATAAGCTTTTATCAGTTGCTCTGCCTGCCCTAACAATCGAATCTGCTAATAAGATAAAAAAAGATATCATGGTTCAATGTCCTGCCTGTTTAGCTCATCTTAAGGAATCAAGAAATGTAATTTCTGAGGGTGGTGAATTAGCAGAACAACTCTCTAAAATACTTGAAGGTCATGATATTTCACCAAATATCAATATAAAACATTTTTCAGAAATTCTTTTGAATGAATATGGTTTGGGAAATTTACAAGATAAAGTTGTAAGAAAATTAAATGGATTAAAGGTTGTATGTTATTATGGTTGTGTAATAGTACGCCCTAAAAAACTAATGCAATATGATGACCCCGAGAACCCAACAATTATGGATAAACTCATCTCCATTACTGGCGCAGATGTCCTTGACTGGCCATTTAAAACAAGATGTTGTGGAGCAAGTTACTCAATATCAAGAGTGGACGTTGTATATGATTTAACTTATGAAATTTTATCAATGGCTAAAAAAGTCGAAGCTAATGCTATTTCTGTGTTGTGTCCATTGTGTCATGTGAACTTAGATTTAAGACAGAAAGCTATAGAACAACGCTATGGTGAGAAATTTAATTTACCAGTCTTTTATTATACTCAACTTTTAGGACTATCTTTTGGAATTGATCCTAAAGAGTTAGCTTTAGATAGACTGTTTGTTTCTCCTTTTCCATTGTTAGAAAGTAATAATTTGATTTAGAGAGGTGTAGAAAGTGGCAAGAATAGGTGTCTTTGTATGTTGGTGTGGCTCTAATATTGCTGAAACAGTTGATGTCGAAAAAGTGTCTCAAGCATCTGCGCAGATACCTGGCGTGGTTTATTCAGTAAATTATAAGTATATGTGCTCTGACCCTGGACAGGATATGATTAAAAAAGCCATTGTTGAATATAAACTTACAGGGGTTGTTGTTGCTTCGTGTTCTCCGAGAATGCATGAGGTAACTTTTAGAAGAGCAGCAAGCGAGGCAGGTCTTAATCCTTATATGCTTGAGATGGCAAATATTAGGGAGCATTGTTCTTGGGTACATAATAATAAAGAGGACGCTACAAAAAAAGCAATAGATTTAGTGCGAATGATGGTTGAAAAAGTTAAAAGGAATCAACCTCTAACAAATATAAAGATTCCTGTTACAAAAAAAGCTCTTGTAATTGGTGGAGGGGTGGCAGGGATACAAGCTGCACTTGATATTGCGAACGGTGGTATCAAAACAATCCTTCTCGATAAGGAACCATCAATTGGTGGGCATATGTCAATGCTTGATGAGACTTTTCCTACTCTTGACTGTTCTCAATGTATTCTTACCCCTAAAATGGTTGAAGCTTCTCAAAATCCAAATATTGAAATTGTAACATACTCTGAGATTGAAAAAGTTTCAGGTTTTGTTGGTAATTTTAAAGTAAGCATCAAGAAAAAAGCTAGGTATGTTAATCCTAATGAGTGTACTGGTTGTGGAATCTGCTGGAGCAAATGCCCTGTTTCTGTACCTTCTGAATTTGAACAGGGCTTAGGTAAGAGAAAGGCAATTTATGTCCCTTTCCCTCAGGCTGTTCCAAATAAGCCTGTTATAGATGTCGAACATTGCACTTATTTTACATCTGGTGGGAAAAGATGTAAGATTTGTCAAAAAGTTTGTCCAAAACAGTGTATAAATTTTGAAGACAAAGATGAAATTATAGAAGAAGATATCGGAGCTATAATTGTTGCTACAGGTTATGATATTATGCCTACTTCTGAGTTCGGTGAATACGGGTATGGAAAATATGCTGATGTTGTTACATCTTTACAATTTGAAAGAATGGTTTGTGCTTCAGGTCCCACTCTTGGAGATTTGCAGAGACCATCTGATGGCAAGAAACCAGAAACTGTTGTTTTCATCCAATGTGTTGGCTCGAGAGATCCAGCTCATTATTATCCATATTGTTCGAAAATTTGCTGTATGTATACTGCCAAGCAGACAATACTGTACAGACATAAAGTTCCAAAAGGAAATGCATATGTATTTTATATCGATATAAGAGCTAATGGTAAAAACTATGAAGAATTTGTTAGAAGAGCAATAGAGGAAGAAGAGGCTCAATACCTGAGAGGCAGGGTATCAACCGTCTATAAGGATGGAGAAGACCTTGTTGTAGAAGGCGCTGATACGCTTACCAACTCTCAAGTTAAAATAAAAGCGGATCTAGTAGTACTTGCTACTGCAATGGTACCACCTAAAGGAATAAAGGAACTTGCTCAAAAATTGGGAATTGGATATGATCAGTATGGCTTTCTTACTGAAGCACACCCCAAACTTAGACCAGTTGAAACTTCAACTGCAGGCATATATCTTGCTGGAGCTTGTGTAAGCCCAAGAGATATCCCTGATTCAGTATCTGAAGGAAGTGGTGCTGCAGCAAAAGTCTTAGGTCTTCTATCAAAAGATGAATTTGAAAAAGAGGGAGTTGTATCCAAAGTTAACGAGATTACCTGTACAGGCTGTATGAATTGTATAAGGATTTGTCCGTATAAAGCAATTACTCTTAAAGACATAAAAGATAGACAGGGGAATTTAATAAAGCAGGTTGCAGAAGTTAATCCTGGGCTTTGTACGGGTTGCGGCACCTGTACTCCGACATGCCCTTCACGAAGCATTGACCTTCAAGGATTTACAGATGAAGAGCTTTATTCTGAAATAAATGCTTTAGCAGAACTATAAGGAGAGAGATATGAGCGAAGACACATTTGAACCAAGAATTGTTGCATTTGTGTGTAATTGGTGCACCTATGCAGGTGCTGACCTTGCTGGTACTTCAAGATTTAAGTATGAACCATGCGTTAGAATTATTAAAACTCCATGCTCCGGTAGAATTGATCCAATGTTTATTGTGCATACATTCGAAAGCGGCGCAGATGGAATTATAATTTCAGGCTGCCATCCAAATGATTGCCATTACAATGAGGGCAATTTTAATGCACGAAGAAAGTTTATTGTAATGAGAAGGCTTCTCTCCCAAGTTGGCGTGGATATAGAGCGTGTTACTTTTAGTTGGTGTTCAGCTTCTGAGGGTAAAAAGTTTGCTGATCTTATAAATGAAGTTACTGAAAAGATTAGAAAGCTTGGACCCTACAATGACTATCGAAAACTCGATTTAGAGGTGAGGTGAATAAATGAAAGAATTGATTGATAAAGCAAAAGAACTTCTTTCAAAAGGTGAAGTTGATATAATAATTGGCTATGAAAAAGTTGATCCTAATAATAATTCAACAAGACCTCTTTTTGTAAGAAATGATTCCGAAGCAGAAAAACTTGTTTTTGATAAATATTGTGTAAATAACCTTTCCACTTATCTAAAAAGAAAAGAAACACGCAACATTGGTAAAATTGGAATTGTAGCAAAGGGATGCGATATTCGTTCAATAATAGGCCTTATTCAGGAGAACCAGATTTTTAAAGATAAGGTTTTTATTATAGGAATGCGTTGCAATGGTGTAGTTAAAGGTAAGGGACCAGACTTTGATTCACTTTCAAGCAAGTGTAAGTACTGCAAAGTTCATAACCCTCATCTTTCTGATTTTGTTTTAGGAGAAGCAGTCAATGAAACTTTAAGTAAAGATCAAAAAATAAGTTTTGAGGATGTTTCCGAATATAATAAATTATCAAGAGAAGAAAAGTGGAAATTCTGGGAAGAACAGTTTTCTAAATGTATAAAGTGTTATGCTTGCAGACAAGCTTGTCCTTTATGCTATTGTAATCGGTGTATAGTAGACCTTAATATGCCACAGTGGATTGATCCTCGTTCTAACCCTAAAGGCAATTTTGCCTGGAATATTGTAAGAGCGTACCACCTTGCCGGAAGATGTATTGATTGTGGTGAATGTGAAAGAGTTTGTCCTGCTGGGATTCCACTTATGCTATTGAATAGGACCCTGCAGGAAGAGGTTAGGGAAAAGTTCAATTACGAAGCTGGTTTTGATACTGAAGTAAAACCACCTTTAACAGTTTTTAATCCTAATGATTTAGCTGAGTTTATTAAGTGAGGGGGATGAACAATGAAAGAAACATATATAACCTATAAGAGTATAAAAGATCTATTAAAAGATCTTTCAAGCAAGGAAAATACAGAAGTTTTTGCTCCAGTAATTAAAGATGGCTCACCCTATATTACTAAAATAAATAGAGAAACAGAGATCGCATTAGACTATTTCATTACAGTTAACTCAATTAAAGAAGCTTTATTCCCAAGGTATGAACCTATTCTAAAATATACAGTTTCAAAAGACGAGGTTAAACTTATTGACCCAGAAGTAGATAAAAAAATTATTATTTTTGGTGGACATCCATGCGATGCTGCATCAATGCCATTAATGGACAAACTATTTTCCTGGGATTATAACGATAAGTTTTTCTTAAAGAGAAGAGAAAATTCTCTAATAATTACTATTGCATGTGAAGAATTCGATAAATATTGCTTTTGCACCACTGTTGGAAATTCTCCAAGAGGGGAGAGGGGTTCTGATATTCTTTTTGAAAGAGTTAGCAATGAAGCTTTTCGTGTGAAGAGTATATCCGAGAGTGGAAAAAAGTTTATAGAAGAAAATAAAAGTTTTTTTGTACAAGAAGTTAATATTGACAAGAATTTTCCTAAAATAACAGACAAAGATATAAAGGTAAAGTTTGATAAGAATAAAGTTAAAAAGTGGATTGAGGAAAACTTTGAAGATCCTTTATGGAAGAAAATGACCGAAAATTGTTGGAGTTGTGCTGCGTGTACTTTTGTTTGTCCAACCTGTCATTGTTTTGATATTACTGATATTGCGTCAATGTGGAAAGGTATCAGAACGAAAAACTGGGATGCTTGCACTCTACCGGTATTTACCCTGCACGCATCAGGGCATAATCCAAGAGAATTATATTTCCAAAGATATAGGCAAAGAATAGCTCATAAATATAGTTATTATGTTGACCTTTTTTCTGATGTTTCATGCACAGGTTGTGGAAGATGCAGTAGGGTTTGTGGAGCTGGTATAAATATATCAGAGGTTTTGAGTACTATTTCTTCTGCAAATTCTTCTTTAGAAACAGCGAAAAAGGATTAAAAAGGGGGTTATAATAACAGAAGATGGAAGAGAATATTTATTTACCATACTTAATGAAAATCACAGATATTATTGATGAGACTTATGATACAAAGACATTTAAGCTTGAATTTATAAATAAAGAGGATAGTGAAAAGTTCGATTTTAAAGCAGGGCAATTTGGTTTATATTCTGCGTTTACAGCAGGCGAATCTACTTTTTGTATAGCTTCTCCTCCAACAAGGAAAGACTACATTGAATGCACTTTTAGGAGGATTGGTAGAGTAACAAAAGCTCTTAGTAATTTAAATGTAGGTGACACAGTAGGGTTTAGGGGTCCTTATGGTAATAACTTTCCGGTAGATTCAGAGTTTAAAGGTAAGAATATACTTTTTGTAGCTGGAGGAATAGGCCTTGCTCCTGTTAGATGTGTCATATGGAATGTTTTAGATTTACGAGATAATTATAAAGATATAGCGATTGTTTATGGAGCAAGAACAGTTGATGACCTTGTTTACAAAAGAGAATTAAAAGAATGGGAAGAAAGAAGTGACGTAAAGCTATTCAAAACTGT
>JAGPKI010000060.1:6404-8370 GCA_018054005.1 Caldisericia bacterium | reverse complement strand
CCTCAGAATTAAGATTTTCTAAAAGCTCGGTAATTGTTTTTTTGAGCACTGGATGCACGAAATCAGGAGCAATTTCTTGCAAAGGCTTTAGAACAAAGAATCTGTTCTGCATGTCTGGATGAGGAATTTTAAGGTCAGGCTCATTAATTATTAAAGAATCATAAAATATTATATCAATATCTATTACTCTTGGCCCCCACCTTTTTGTTCTAATTCTACCTAATTCAGACTCAATTTTTGATATTAATTTCATTAATTCAAAAGGCTCAAGGTCTGAATCTATCTCAACTGCCATATTTAAGAATTTGCCCTGTTCCTTATATCCGTATGGTTCGGTTTCGATTATGTTTGATGATTTAATAATTTGTATATTATTTTGCTTAAGTTTTTCCAAAGCTTTTTTTAGATAATTGATTCTATCTCCCAAATTCGAGCCAATACTTAGATAAGCTCTTGGCATAAGTGTATTTCTTTAATAACTTTTAATACTTCAATATTTTCTTTTACATCATGTACTCTTATAATATCGGCTCCATTCATAGCTGCATAAGCTGTAACCGCCAATGTTCCAGGAAGTCTCTCTTCAGGACTCAATCCATTTAATAGTTTTCCTAAGAAGCTTTTTCTCGAGTGACCGATTAAAAGAGGTAATCCAAAAATCTTAAAAGCTTTAAGAGAACGTAAAATTTCAAAATTTTGTTTTGCTGTTTTTGCAAAACCAATTCCTGGATCTATTATTATACGTTCTCTTTTTATTCCTCTCTTCTCAAGATAATTTATTTTTTCTTCAAAGTAAAATAAGATTTCTTTTACAACATCATTGTAATCTGTATAGTTTTGCATATCTTTCGGCGTACCTCTCATATGCATAAATATGAATGGGAGCTCAGTGTCAGAGAGAAATTCTATCATCTCTTCTGTAAGATTAATTATGTTTAATGTTGTTGCTCCTGCTTCAATTGCTTCTTTAGCTACTTTTACTTTATAAGTATCAACCGATATTGGAATATCTTTAAATCTTTTTCTGATACTTGAAATTACAGGTATTACTCTATTTAATTCTTCCTCTTCCGTTAGCGGTAGAGACCCAGGTCTCGTTGACTCCCCACCTATATCTAATATATCAGCTCCTTCCTTAATCATTTCTTCTGCTCTTGTTATAGCAGAAGATTCATCTAATAATGCACTTCCACCATAGAATGAATCAGGGGATACATTAAGTATCCCCATAATTTTAGGAGTTTTATAAATATTCTTTTGGGTACTCTCTTCCTTTAAGGTTAAAATTGCTTCCTTTAATTCATTTCTAATAGAATCTAATCCAAAGAATGGTTGATATTCGAGCTTTCTTAAAACTTCATTGTAAGTCCTCATCGATCCAATTAACAGGGCGGAAGTAGTATCTCTTTCAAACTTTATAACATCTTTATGAACTGCTACATCACCACCGGTACTTAAAAATTCCTGTTTTAAAATTGTTGCAGCCCTTGAATCTATATCATAAATTTTAAGGAGCAATAAATTTGCTTTTTCAGAAAAAATTGGAAAAGCTCTCTCATCAACACCAATTTTACTGAGCTCTTCGAAAAGCTCACAAATGTTTACAATCTTTATTGGCATTTTCTCTTTTGTCTCTACTCAAACATGCGTAAGCATTATGGTTATGGATGCTCTCTATACTTATTATTTCCACAGAGTACCATATAATTCGTTCATCTTTGTCAAGCGATAAAGAGATATTTCTTGCAACATCTTCAACAAATCTTGGATTGAGATATGCTTGTTCTGTTATATATTTTTCGTCTTCTCTTTTGAGAAGAGCAAAAACAGGAGCTGAAGCTGCCTTTTCCCCGATATCAATAATTTCTTCGATCCAAACAAGTTTTTTCATTCTTATTGAAATTTTTGCAACACCTCTCTGGTTGTGCGCTCCAAATTTAGAGATTTCTTTTGAGCAAGGGCAAAC
>JAGPKI010000060.1:0-6304 GCA_018054005.1 Caldisericia bacterium | reverse complement strand
TTAATTTTTAAATTTTGTAATTGTTATACAAGTTCTCTTTTATTCTCCGCATTGCTTCAATTAGATTTTCTTTTGAGTTTGCATATGAAAACCTTATATAACCCTCTCCAGCTTCTCCGAATGAACTTCCACCAAGGCAGGCAACTCCAGCTTCATACAAAAAATGATCTGCTAAACTTTTGGAAGTTAACCCGTATTTCTGTAGGATTTCTCTAACATCCACAAATACATAGAAAGCACCCTTTGGCATATCAACATGCATTCCAGGAATATCATTTATGAGATTTACAATTAGTTCGCGTCTTTCCTTAAATTCATTATACATTTGCTTAACTTCTGTTTGATCACCTCTTAAGGCTTCTACTCCAGCTATTTGAACAAAAGTTGTAGTGCAGGAGACTGTGTTGCTTATTATTTTTTGCATTGGAACATAATATTCAGTAGGTACTAAAGCATAAGCTAATCTCCACCCAGTCATTGCAAAAGTTTTAGACATACCATCCATTAAAATTGTTCTATCTTTCATTCCAGGCATACCTGCAATAGTTATATGGGGTTCATCAGAATATATTAATTGTGAATAAATTTCATCAGAAAATACAACTGCATTCGAATCTTTAATGACTTCTGAAATTTGCAGAAGGTCAGTTTTAGATAGTATTGATCCGGTTGGGTTATGAGGTGAATTTAAAATTATAAGTCTTGTTTTAGGGGTGATTAAAGAAGCAAGTTGATCAATATCAATTTTATATTCATTTTCACGTGAAAGAGTTAGGGGAACTGGTTTCCCACCAGCTAAAGATATTGCTGACCTGTATGGTGGGTAGCCTGGATCGGGGTATATTGCCTCATCCCCTTCTTCTAAAAAAACCGTACAAGCAGCAAAAATCAGAAGCTTGCCCCCAGCACTTATTAAAACATTTTCAGGATCAGTATCAATTCCCCTTGTTTTGGATAAATGTTCACTCACAGCCTCTCTAAGTTCAGGTATGCCTCTTGCGGGTGTGTAGTGCGTGTAACCATCATCGATAGCCTTTTTGCAAGCTTCTCTTATGTTTTTTGGAGTAGCAAAATCTGGCTCTCCAATTTCAAGGTGCATTACCTTAATACCCTTTTCACGCTCAAGAGCGTTAGCCTTTGCTAAAATTTCAAAAGCACCTTCAGCGGTGCAGGTTTGTGAACGATAAGAAATTTTCATAAAAAGTATTCTCCTTTATTTAATTATTTATTTTATTATTATCTTCTATCTTTTCTTCCAGAAGTTCCTTTGTAGAATGGCTTAGAAACTAAAGTTGCTATTTCTTCTTTTCCTCTTATTGGAATTACAAATGTTTCACCAATATTGTTAAGTTCAGTTGGTATGTAACCTAAAGCAGCAATTTTCTTAATTTTAGGACAGAAACTCCCACTTGTGACATATCCAACCTTTTCACCATTCTTTAAAATATCCATTCCATGTCTCGGTATAAGATTATCAGAGATGAAAAATCCAGCTAAGGTTCTTTTTATACCTTCCTCTTTTATCTTTAAGAGTTTATCTCTCCCAACAAAATCTTTGTCCAGTTTTACTGCAAATGTTTGTCCTGCTTCTAATGGATTTGTCGTTTCATCTATATCATTTCCATAAAGCCATAAACAAGCTTCAAATCGCAAAGTATCTCTTGCTCCTAAGCCACAGGGTTTCACTCCAAAGTTTTTGCCAGCGTTAAGGATACCATTCCATATTTTGGGAGTGTCATCTGGCTTAGTTAAGATTTCAAAACCATCTTCACCAGTATACCCTGTTCTTGAGGTAACAGTATCTATTCCAAGAATGGAAATATTCTGAAATTTAAAAACTTTTATATTTTCTAATTGATAATCAGTAAGTTTTTGTAATATTTCTTCTGCCATTGGACCCTGAAAAGCTACTTGACCATAATTATCTGACAAATTTGACACTTCTACTTTTAGGTCAGACCTAAGTTTTTTAATTTCAAGAATATATTCAAAATCTTTATCGATATTTGAAGCATTTACTACGAGTAGAACTTTTTCATCATTAATCCTATATGCTAAAAGATCATCAACTTCTCCACCATCTTCATAACACATAATAGTGTATTTGATGTCTCCATCATTCATATCAGTTATTCGATTTGTGCATAAATAGTCGGAAAATTTAATAGCATCTAGGCCAACAATTTCAATTTCGCCCATATGTGATACATCAAAAATACCTGCGCAGTCTCTTACTGCAAGGTGTTCATCAATAATTGATGAAAAATTCAATGGCATTTCAAAACCTGCAAAAGGAACAATTGTAGCTCCTAATTTAACATGCTCATCATATAAAGGTGTTTTCTTTAAATTTGTCATTTGTAATTATATTTCCTCACTTTCTATATCTTGCAATGCTTTTAACATTTGTTCTCGATTGGGCGCTTTACCATGCCAGTCAGCTTCGTTTTCCATAAATGATACCCCTTTACCTTTAATTGTGTTACCTATAATAACAGTTGGTCTATCAATATTTGATTTTGCTTTTTTAATTGCTTCATCTATTTGAGAGATATCATGCCCATCAATAATAATTGTATGCCAGTTAAATGATTTAAATTTATCTTCAATTGGTGCTATTCCCATAACATCTTCTATCCACCCATCAATCTCGAGATTGTTATAATCAAAGAATACTGTCAAATTATCAAGATGATAATGAGCAGCAGACATAACAGCTTCCCAGATTTGACCTTCCTGAGACTCACCATCTCCATTTAAAACATAGACTCTCTGCTTTTTGCCATCCATTTTAAAAGAAAGAGCTTCACCTACACCTACTGAAAGACCTTGACCTAAAGAGCCTGTACTAACCTCTACTGCGCTTAATTTTTTAGATGCTGGATGCCCTTGAAGGGAGGAGCCAAATTCTCTAAATGTCGCCAATGCCGTTCTATCATAATAACCTGTTTCTGCAAACAAAGAATAAAGTAAAGGTGAAACGTGGCCCTTAGAGAAAATAACCCTATCTCTTTCTTCCCATTTTGGATCGGAAGGTTTGTGTTTAAGATGGTTAAAGAAGAGTACAGTTAGCATATCAGTTGAAGAGAGTGATCCCCCAGGATGGCCTGAACCAGCCGCATATGTCGAAAGAATTATGTCTCTACGTATCTGTTTAGCAATATTTGTAAGTTCTTCAATAGATTTTGATACAGGGTAAAAAGTTTCTGGTGGGTTTAAATTAAAAGGATTTTTAGAAAGTAATTCTAATGCCTCAGCTCTTGTTTCCTTGCTCATTTTCACCTCTTTTTAACTGCTAATAATCTAAAAAGAATTATATATTAAAAAGAAATTATGGTCAAATAAAGTGAAAAATTGTAATTTTGCTTGAAAATGATTTAATTTTGTCTAATATATTATTTAAATAATTTTAGAAGAATGAGTGTAAGCTAATGATGAATAAGATATTTTTTAAGGAAGATGGACAATCGGTTGTTTTAATCGCTGTATCGATTCTTTTGATAGTGTTTGTTGGACTTTCAGTGTTTAGTTTGGGAGAAGCTTTGAATAATAAATCTCAATTTAGAAATTTATCAGATGCAGTTTCATTTGCTGGCACTTGTGCCCAACATAAAGGTGTTTCTGCTTTTCAGAGCTTGTTAAACATAGACCCTCTTGTTAAAGTTTCATACAATCTCGGTATTGCTCTGGATAACTTACATAAAGGTGCTAAAGCTTTAAAAAAAGTTAGTCCAACTTACGATACTACTGCCAATATAATTGCAACATCACAGATAGAAAGTCTAATAAGTCCTTATAATAATCTTATATCTTCAATAACATCTAATCCAGCAGACCCCCATGTTGTTGATTCAAATTTATATAATGAGACTTTATCTTTCTTTAGTGCAGATGCAATTATTTTTGCAAGAGAAATTTTAGAGAAGAATTTAGAAATTTTACCACCAGATGAATTAAAAAATCTATCGATGGTATCTTTACCGTCAGAGATTTTTCTTCGTAGAGGTCCTATTCTTAATATTCCAGGCAATCCTCCCCGCTTTAGGTTTGAACTTAGCATTAAAGAGGGAAAATTGGTTTTAAGGTATTATAGAGTTATTGATGAGAACACAGAAATAGCAGAATCAGGAGTATTTAATATAATGATTGCAGATAGCCCCAATCTCCTATTTCAACAAATTCTTCCAGACATAGAAACGGAAAAACTTGGTAAATTTCTTTCTTTCTCTTATTCATTTCCTTTTCCCGAAGAAGGGTATGAGGAAGGGACACCTGTTAGCGAAGCGATAAATCTGTCTTATATACAGCTTGAAGCTATAAATTTAGTTAATAGTTTAAGGGCAAGTATGATGGAGTTTGATTCAAATTTTGGCCCTTTATTTAAAAATACTATCGAAAATTACTGGAACAGTATGGTTTCTGATTATAATGGTTTTTTAGATTTTATAAACTCCAATAATTTTAGGGCAGCTTTTGGTTTGAACCCTTCGAGCTATCATCTTAAACCTGTTTTTGCAAGTCTTAAAGATATGGGAATTCTTAATATTCAATCTTTTAAAGATTTAGCGGCTGAAAAAGGCTATGATATAAATAATGAGGAAGATATCAAAGATTTTTATAAAACTTTAACTCTTAAAGATATATTTGGAACAGAGGAGAATTTCAGAACATCTATCGAAGATACAATTGATACATTTGCAACTGATGAAGCTAATGTCAAAACTCGCCTTGCAACTCTTATGAATAAAATAAAAGTTTTTAATAAAGATTATGCATCAGGAGGAAATATTCCATATATATTAACGAATTTCGTTGACATTATCTATGAAAACTTAAATGAATCAACTCTTGGTCCTTTTCTTGAAGTTCTTCAATTAATAGGAAATGGAGTTGACCTTACATATACAAACATAAATGAATTTGATACCACTCAATCTTTTAGTAGCAGTTATGATTTTAATTCTTTAAAACCAGATGAAAGCTTTTACAATTTATTAGACCATTTTTTTGATACTCCTCTTATTAAGTTGGAAGGCACTTAGTTTTTGAAAAGGTTTGTATTAGTAATTCTTCTTTTAGCGTGTATATTATCCTCCTGTAGTGGAAAAAATGTTGTAATTGTAGGTATTGCGGAAGATACTTCCACAAACCTTAAAAATATTACGCAGAGTTTAAATAATGGAAGAAATCTTGCTCTTTCTGAGATTAATTCAAATAAAGATTTTCCATATTCTATTAAATTAAAGATTATTGATACAATGAACAGCCCTGAAAAGACAGCGAATGCTTTTAGAGAGTTATGTAATTCAGGAAATGTTTCCCTACTTATGGGAGTTCCATCTATTAAATGTTCTCAAGTTGCTAAACATATTGCTAATCTATATGGAAAGCCTTTTATATCTCTTGCATTCGATGAGAAAGTAATAGAAAATGTTGATAATGTCTTATTATTTAATCATAATCCTTATAATGTAGGTAGGTTGACTGGGCTTTATTTTTTTTATGTTTTAAAAAAGAATAAGTTAGCTGTTCTATATGATGATTCTGTTAGTTCATACATAAGCACAGCAAAAGGCTTTGAAGATATTAAGAATATTGGAGCAAATATAGCATTGGAGCCGTTTGATGGTACTAATTCATCTGTTGACCTATCTGCTCATCTCGACAGACTTAAACTGACTAACCCTGAAGTTATCTTTATTTTATCTGATTCTACCCTCTATTATGAAGCACTAAAAATTGCAAAAGATGTATTAAGTATTAATGCAATATTTGCTTTAAACGATATTCCAGATGCCAAGTCTTTAAATGATTCAATCTTTGATAATGTTTATGTCATTTTGCCTTTTTATGAAAGGAAAGAAAAATTCTTGAACTCTACTTTTTTTAAAACTTACACTTTAAAATTTGGTATTGAGCCTGACTTATATAGCGCATTAGGTTATGATGAAATAGTACTTTTGTACGAAATTCTTTATAATAATAAATCGAATGCTATTGATAAAAACTTAATATCTGCATTGAAGGGGGTAAAATTTAATAAAGATAAGTTTAATACATCTTTTATGGGATTTGACGAAAAAGGTCTTGCTAAAAAACCAATCGATATCTTGAAAATTTCAGAGGGGAATATTATATATTCTGGTGAATTTTTGATGGATAATTAATGTTATTTATGTATTGTAAGATTTATTTGTTGCATGTATTAAGGAGTTAAATATATGGAGAGAATTTATTTTGACCATGCTGCTACTACACCAGTCCGCAAAGAAGTGTTAGAAGCGATGATACCATATTTTTCTGA
>JAGPKI010000002.1 GCA_018054005.1 Caldisericia bacterium | reverse complement strand
TAAATTCCCGATATAACTAACGATGATATTTATCAAAAATAATGTAATAGACAATAAATACTAATGAATAAGTTACGAAACATATGAGACTTTAAAATTTATCACTTTGATTTATGCTAATTTCTGTTTGCCTTTCAAAGTCTTGTATGAATTTTTACAAATACAAAACTCTTTAGATAAAAAAACTTGACTTTCCTAAAATTATTATTTTAATTTCTCTATAGATTTTTGAATTAGATCCTAAACTTGAAAAGTGTTTAAATAGAATGCAGTATATCCTCCCACAAATTACTTAGAAAAAGTTTTTTGGCAAAAAAATTAAAATATGAGGAGGTTTTAAAAATGTATTCATTTAAAAGATTCAAAGTTTCACAAGCAGAGAGAGAGAGAGAACGGAATTAAATCTCTCAAGTTCTTCTAATCATCCTTTAAAATCAAGACTTCTTGTCACTCTTTTATGTATTCTTCTCTTAATTGTCTTTAGTCCCTATGAAAAAGTTGCTTCTTCACTTAAAGAGAGTGGAAATTACAAAGCTTATCTGCTTTCAAAAAATCAGCGTCAAGGATTAAATCAACTTTTATCACAAACTGAGATTTCCAATGATGTAACTTACAAAAAGACTTCATTTTCTAATACAATAAAAGATGGAAATAAATATACTCTCAAAGTATACACTAAACCAATTAATACCTTTATTAGTGGAAGAGGTCTTATTGGGATAAAGCCTGAAATTAAGAAATCTAATATTCCTAATTATAGCTATTATTCTGATACATCTTTCTTTAAGATATTCTTTACTGGCAATGATGATGTAAAGAAAGGGTCAAATCTAATATTTTCTCTCCTTAAAGGAGACTCTCAACTTAAGCTTAATATGGAGGGGATTAAACCTACTTTACCAGATTTTGATGGCAATTCTGTTATTTTTAAGGATATAGCTTCTGGAATAGATTTAAAATACACAGTTTCCTCTTTTAATATTAAGGAGGAGATAATATTTAAGAGTAAACCTATCCTTAGTGAAATTAATTTTGATATTAGACTTAAAAATGTTTCATTCTCTGGAAAAGATGAAGCTAAATTTATTTTTAAGAAGGAGAAATTTAGTCTAAAAGTAGGAAAAATAAACCTAAAAGATAAAGCAGGAAAGGAAGGCAGGAATATAGCTCTTACCTCTACTTTATCTGAAAAAGGAGATAAAGTTCAGCTGAAGTTAAGACTTGATAAAGAATTCTTAGAAAATACTAAGACGGAGTATCCTGTAATACTTGACCCTTCATTTGAAGTTATACCAGAAGAGGATTTATACATTGATGAAGCAGGAAATAAGTATTATAATGAAAACCTTCTCGTTGGTAAAGAAATTATAGATTCATCTATTACTACTTTTACATCTCTTATGAGGTTTGAGCTACCAACTCTACCAGATAACATTGAAATAAATTCAGCAACTCTTTCACTATGCCCAATAGAAAAAGGGAATAATCCTTCACCCATTACTGACATTTATAATGTTACTTCTTCATGGCCAGAAGGGCCTCTATTTATTCCTCCACCTACTCTTGGATCAATACAGGGATTTATTAATTTAACAAATTTAGGGGAATCAGGATTTAGCCCAATTGTAACTCTACCAAATTCACTAATTGAAGGCTGGCTTACAGACCCAATTTCAAATAATGGATTAGCTTTAATCGAAAGAATTCCAAATAGTTCTGAAAACCCAATTCCTATGAAATTTGAAAGTAGTAGAGGAACTTGTCAAACAGTTCTTACAGTAATTTATACTGAAATAATAGGTGATCAAAGTAAGCTTGGCTTCTCTGAACATGAAACATTCTTTAATCCTCCATCAACTGTATTTGATGTAAGTGCAAACTTAAGAAATGGAAATTTGATAATTGAACAGGTTGAATACACCCCTTACCCCACAAAAACTACATTTGCAAATGCAACTATAACCTCTTTATATAATAGCAGGTCAGAAGATACTGGATGGTTTGGTAAGAAGAGGATAAGCCTACTTGAATCTTCTCTTTTTGACATTGTTCTAAATGACCATATTAAATTTAAAGACCCAACAGGAGCTATCTTTAACTTTATTTATGACCAAGCAGAAAATATCTACATTGCTGAATCTAACAGCTTAATGACTATTAAGGATATTGGTGGAGTATTTCAATTAACTGAGGGTTATTTTAATATAACTAAATTCTCCCTTGATGGAAGGCTATTAGAAACCAAAAGTAAAGGATACAAAACTCAGTTTGGCTGGTCAAATATCTTTGGTTTTGATAGAATTACAACTATAACAAATCCAAATGGAAGCACAACTACTATAAATTATGATGTAACAGGAAAAGTAGAAAGTATAACATATCCAGACGGTTCAGTAAATTATACTTATTCTCAAGATAAACTTACCCAAATCTTCTCAAGTAAAGGCTTTTCTATGACTTTTGGCTGGGATGAAAATGATAATGTCTTTTCTGTTACTGACCCAAGAGGTTCAATATGGTATTATGATTGTGCTCAGAATGGAAAGTGCTTAAATTCACACGATGAGACAGGCCTAAGTGAGATATATAACTATTACTCAAATTATACAGAAGTAATAAATGAAAACAACATAAAAAATCAGGTTCATTTCAGAGAAGATGGAATTTTAACTGAAGAAAGAACAATTTATCCTTCATCTGCAGATGTTTTAATCTATTCATATGATTCAAGCAATAATATTATTGGAATGGCAGAAAATCCAGAGCTTTACACGATTATAAGCTATATTGACCATAACTTCCCAAATTACTTAAAAGATTATGTTAACGGAGAATACACGACTACAAGAACAATTTTGCTTGACCCAGAAACAGGAGAAATAATTCAGACTCAATTCTCAATGATAACCCCAGCTATTTCGCAAAGTACTGTAATTTACGACTTCAATGGAAATTTAATTAGTATAAACAATAACGGAAATATAACTAATATTACTTACAATTTAGAAGATGATTCTTTTCCAAAGACTAAAGAAATAATAACTCCGGCTGGAAGAAAGATGAAATTAATATATGATGCTCAAAATAACTTAATTAGTATTAGTGATGCATGTAATAGTGAATTCAGCATTGAATATCCGTCAGGGACAAGTGTAAAAATTAGTTCACCGGAAGGAAAATGGAACGAAATAACATTTTCTCAATGCTGTGGTAAAATATCAAAAACGGAAGATTTTTACGGAGAAACCAACTATGAATACGATGCAAATGGTAATCTTACAAAACTAATAAATCCTGACGGGACAGAAACAAAATATAAATATGATAGATATAGCAGAATGCTAGAAATTGATTGGAACGGAAAAAGAGTAGGGTATAATTATACTTTAGAAGGGAAGCTTTCAAGCTTAATTGACGAGAGAGGGAGACCACAATTTAGTATAATCTATGATGAAAATGAAAGAACATCAAAAGTAATTGATTATTATGGAAATATCGTACGCGAATATACTTATGAAACAGAACCTGGCAGAGAAAGATACCCAAAAGAGATGAAAGATGCTTACGGAAGGATAAACAAGATGCGATATCTCAATGAAGGACTTTTAGATTATATTGAATTTTGGGATGGTACAAGGATAGAATATAAATACGATAAATCAGGACGAACAACAAAAGCTGGAAACATTGAATATCACTATAATCTAAGTGATAAATTAGAAAGAAAAGTAACAGGCGGGAATAAATTTTCTGTTGAAACATTGGATGGTTATGATCCAGATGAACTTCCTATCGATTATTTTATAAAACCGGATGATGCAACATCTGAATTATATAATTATAGTGGAAGATCTATTCATTATACTGTCGATGAATGTTTTAATGTAACAAAAATTGAAGAAAAATACTTTGATAAAAATAATCAACCGCTTCCTTTCGGTGTAGTCGAAACTTTTGAATATGATAAAGATCATCTTTTAACAAAAAGAGTAAGCACAAATACAACTTATGAATATGATGAGATTGGAAGATTAAAGAAAATAACCAATCCTAAGCATCCTGAAATGAACTATGAATATACCTATGATTCAATGCATAGAATAACAAGTGATACTCGATGGTTTTACGAATATGATACATATGGACAGTTAACTAAAGCTTACCGTGGAGACAAAGTCTGCACCTATGAATATGATATAGGTGGTAATATGACAAGAAAAACTCTTACAGATCCAACTGGTACTTATGCATATCACTACGAATATGATGAAATGAATAGAGTAACAGAAGTAACTAATCCTGACTCTTCAACTTCAGAATATTTCTATAATCTTCCTGAATACCCCGACATTAACGCTATGCTCGGTCCAACAAAGATTAAAAACTTTGCACCAAACGGAGAACTTCAAAATGAAATACATATAGAGTATAGTCCTTTAAATTTTCCAAAAAATATAAAAGTTTATGACCAAGCGGGTAATATTATTGATTTTACAGATATCGCTTACGATGTAGAGGGTAGAAGAATAGGTATGGGTGATAGATCTTTCTATTATGAAGGTGAACATCTAATTAGCGAATTTAGAGAAGGGGACACAAATGATCCAACTGATAATTTACTATTAAATTACACTTACTATGCAACAGCTCCGATTCTTATGCAGGTAAATCCTATTCCTGGTATATCGGGTGAAGGACTTTATAGTGAACTTTTTTACAATGATTATATTGGTTCTGTAGTTGGAACTACAGATGATCCATTGCTAAATGAGCCACTTAAGGCAAAAAATGGATATTATCCTTACGGAACTATAGAGCACAGTGAAGGAATTTCTTATAATCCTCTTAAGTTTGCTGGAAGCTATTATGAACCAACCCCAATCTCATATGAATCTCCACCAGTAGATGAAATGTATTCTATGGGAACAAGAATGTATGATTCTACCACATGTAGGTTTTTAACAGCGGATATCTGGGGTCCAGGGATTTTGTCTGATCCGTGGACTATTCATTCTTACCACTACTGCAAAAATGACCCCGTAAATAAAATCGATCCAATGGGTTTAGTGTCTAAGGAGAAGTGTTGTACTCTTAATTGCGAAATGAACGACTTAATATCTAAAATGCTATCAAATTTAGCTACAGCAAAAGGCTCCTCATTCCGTTGGAGTGATATTACAGGAATAGCTGTTAGTTGTGGATCTGCTATTGCAGGACTTTATACAGCTTTAGTAGGGGGCGGTGGTACTATTTCCGTTTTAGGTATTGCTGTCTCAGCTGTTGCTGCAGGCATAGCTATAGGATTAGCATCATTAATAGCTTGCGCATATAGCATATATGGCTATTTCAATTCTCAATCAACTTCTCATATAGAAGCGATGGATAATGTAGTTAGCACATGCCAAAAAATTTGTAAAAAACTTCTCGAAATGAACGGACAAGATTCAACTGGAAAATTCACTAGTTTATCCTGTGTATATAGTTCTCGAGAGTCACAGATTTATATAAATTATAATTTTTGGGGTATGTGTCATCCACAACAGTGGAGTAATGATTGCTCGAAAATTGGCGAAAACATCACCAATGTTAAAAAAGCTTTCCAAAAATCTGAAAAATACGATAGTAGACTTAAAGATTTATGGGCACAAACTGTTCCAACTTATTTAGAAAATCCCAGTGGCGGAAATTGTGGAAAATGAAATCCCTTAGTATTAGTAAAGAGAAAATTAGAGGTACATCTTTACTTATAACTTTTTTAACTATTTTCATTGGTGTGTTCGGGGTAATAACAGTTAACCTGATTTTTAAAATATTTACTCCCTATTCAACTTTCTCTACTGAAGCAATAATATTATTAGTTATTTTGGCAATTGTAGGTTTAGGACTTACTGCAACATCCTTTTTGAATTTCATATGGCAAATATTATCCGATCTGAAAAGTATTAAATTCTCTCTTAGTTCTCCAACGCTTCTGATTTTATTTTATATCCTATTTTTAAATATTTCTACTCTTTTCAAATGGGAAAAAGACTTATTAAAACCTCCTATTAATCTTGGAATCTATCTTTCTATAATTTTTTCCGTGTGTTTAATAGTTATTTTTGCTTTTTACTTAAAAATTCAAAATTGGTGGAGCAAGGAGAGAAAAATAGAAATAACAAATGAAACAAAAAGTAGCTACTCTTCTGAAAATATAAGACCATTACTTTTTAATGACCCATTTATAATCAATGGATTTGGTATTCCATTTCTAATTATATCTATAATTTTTCTTGTTTTGATGCCATATCTTTTCTATGAATTAATTAATAAAGTTTCCAATAATCTTTTAAGAACCATAATATTGCTATATTACTCTTTCGGGATTTTCCTATTATATTTATTTTTTAAATTTTATCTTTTAGATAATGAGGATTTAAATTCTAACCAAAACCACTCATTGGGTGAAATAGATATAAAGAAACACTCAATATTTGTTGTTCTATTACTTCTACTATTTGTCTTTACTCCATATGCCCTTTCAAGAGGATTTAATCTTTTTGTTACTCCTTTTAATTTCAAAGTTGAACCTTTATTTAAACTCTACAGACCTTATATAGGTTACACACTATCTTTAATAGTTATTACTTTAAGCTATTTGCTTTTCAAGCACAAAAGCAATAGTCTATTTTGGGTTTTTCTATGCTCAATTCTACAACAGATCTCCGTCTTACTCTTTGCTTCCAATAATTTATATATAAGTAAGATTTTGACATTTTTTCAATCTTATACGATAAGTGTTGACAATATGGCTACTTCAATAGTTATGAATAGACTACCAATCTTATTATTATGGTGTTTGATGGGTGGTTTTGTTATTCTAATAACTTTTTACGTTGTGGATAAAGTAGTAACTTTTTTTCTGAAAAAGACTGACAAGCTTGACTTCTTTTTCAATCCGTCTAAATATTCAAAAAAGAAATATTTTTCTTTCCTGTTCATTTTAAACTTATTAAATACATTAAGGGCTATATTCTTCGTTTAAAAAGAAGAGTTTTCAACTATTTTTAAAATTAGTAGCTTTTTAGAGAATGTTAAAAATAGAAAAAAATAATTGTTAATTGGTTTAAAGCGAGTGTACAATATTGGAAAAACTTACTCTTTTTTCTCACTTTATGTAATAAGTCAGCTTTTCTGAAAACCAACTCAAAAATAATAACTTTTAAAATTCATTTATACCTTGAAAACTAAAATATATTATTTTGGTGGAGGCCTAATATTAAGAACATCATCATATACTATTTGGAAGTATACAGTTAAAATTTTATAAACATGCTTCGGATGGCTATATTTTACCTTCATTATCAGTTCATGTTTATATCTTCGGAAAGATAGGATTGCTTCTCCTTGTGATTGCTTCAATTATTTCTATCCTTCCATTATTATCTTTAGTTTTTAAAAAGATTAGTCGCCCAAATACTAAATTATTACTGCCAGTGATATTTCCTGAAATTCCTATTCCTGCAAGTTATAGAAATATACCAATTATAAAGAATGTGAAGGAAGCAATTTGTTTTTGGCTTTCTTACTCTCTATCTTCAATGCACTATTAGCGATTTTAGTACTGGAAATATTAACCTAAATTCCCGATATAACTAACGATGATATTTATCAAAAATAATGTAATAGACAATAAATACTAATGAATAAGTTACGAAACATATGAGACTTTAAAATTTATCACTTTGATTTATGCTAATTTCTGTCCAAAGAAATGGGGGAAGTTAAATGTGAGCTATATAAATATAATTATATAATTAAAAGCAATTTAAGATGATAATCGTCGAAAGGAGAAAAAGTTAAGATATTTTGGAAAATAATAACAAAGTAACAGAAGACATAATCATAATGAGGAGTTTGCCTTTACTCTTATTTATTTCATTTTTTTTCTCACTATTTTCCTTTTTATACTTTAATGGTCACTATTCCTTGTTTCAATCTGATTTATCGAGATACCCCCTGGGTTATACAGCTTTTAGATCTGTCTTAATCGGTTCTTGCCATATTATAGAATTTTTCATTATTTTTCGATTTCTACCATACTTAATAAATACAAGACATTACAACACCGATTTTTTTACTCTTTCACTGGTTACAGGTCTTTTTCTCTGGTCTACATTACTGTTTTATTCTTCATTTCTTTCCGGAATAGCACTAACTCCTATGATAGAAACTTTGAAAATATCTGGTTCTTCAGAGGATATGCTGCTTTTCTTAAATAAAATACCTGTATGGGTTATATTGGTAGATATTTGTTTGCTATTAATACTCATGAGCTGGATTTGCGTAAAAAGGAGAAAAAATATAATAACTTCAGAGCTTAATAACTATTCTAACGGAGCATTGGCAAGACTTGCTGGTAAATATTCCTCTTACTATGCATGCCTTCTTCTCCTGGTCCAGCTCATTCTTTTTATCTTTTTTAAGAATATAATGACTTCTCCTTTTTACTTCTTTATCTATATTGCTACTTTCTTACTTATTCTTACAGTATCAGTCTCATTTATTAGAAACAGTACAAAAACAATAGAGCCTTTTCTTAAATTAGTTTATTTGTGCCTTCTAATGCCTTCCTTTTTTGTAACACTCCTTTTAGGAATTTATTCAAGATTATTTTTTGATGCTAAATATTTCGAATTGAGTGGAAAACATTTACTTACTGATTTTGAACTTATTTTCGCAAAATTTATAACTAATCCACCGTCCTATTTTCTGATATTTGCATTATCAATAATTCTTATTTCATTTCTTATAATGCTAATATTTAAAAAGAAAGAAATAGTTGTACCTCTTCAGCTTGTTGCTCTTATGTCTTTATTTTTGTATCTTTGCCAAAAAGATTCTTTTATTTCTTTTCTATATTCAGTTAGGAATGAAATAGAAGTAAATGTTGTTTTCTGGATGTCTGTTGCTGTACCCATTACTTATATTCTTCCTTTCTATTTCTCATTTCAAAAAAATGGTTCTCAGATCAACCCGCACAATAACTCTAATGTAGGAGAAATATTATCCAGTGAAAGTAAAATAATTTACTGGTTTAGAAAAATAATTTATTGGCTTAAAAAAGTAGTAAACCGTTTGGAAAATGTGCTCTTTTTTCTCACTTTATTAATAGCTAACTTCGTAGCATTTACTTTTGGAATATTATGGAACAGCTCTTTTTTCTATATTTTTCTGGTTAAATATTAATTGCTTCTGAAAAGGTTTTTTATGAAATCACTTTTGGAAATGGTGTTCCAGCCCCCTAATTAATTGGACAGTTTGTATTAAGGTTATTTAAAGAATAGCGGACCATATCTCTGGATTATAACTGAGGATGGTAAAAATATTATAAACTTAAGCAAGACAGAGTCATGCATATTGATATTGCAAGAGTAATTCATGAATTACTCCTTTTTCTTTTTTTTAGTAGAATATAACCAATCAATAAAGTTCCAATAAGCCCTATTATACCACTTATAGTAAAAGCCATATTTGCTCCTAATTTACTTGCTAATCCACCAGCGTAGAGAGAACCTATAGGAGCAACACCAACAAAGACAAATGAGTAAACACTCATAACTCTTCCTCTGATGTTGTCTTCTGACTCAAGCTGAAGAGTAGTATTAACGGAAGTGGTGAATAATATCATAAAAAAGCCAATAAATACTAATAATAGAAAGGCTAAATAGAAATTACTCGCAAAAAACATCAAAGCCTCTCCAATAGATAATCCAAATGCTGCAATAACTATTGTAGTAAGTTTTGGCTTACTGTTTTTGCTTAAAGCAACAAAAAGAGCACCAACAAGAGCCCCTACACCCATAGCGGTCATTAACATTCCAAATCCTTTAGAATCCAACTTTAAGAAATTTTGAGAAAAAACTGGTATCAATACACTAAAATTCATGCAAAATATACTAATAATACCAAATAAAGTCACTGTTACCTTTATTCTTTCTTTAGCAAATATATATTTTAATCCTTCAACTACATCTTTAAATAATCCTTTAAATAATTTATTAATTTGCATATCATTTTTCACGCTCACAGCGCTTATTTTAAGTAGTTGAGCTATCACTGCTATATAGGAAACAGCATTTAGTAAAAAACAAATTCCTATACCAACAAAACCAATAAGAATTCCTCCTATTGCAGGTCCAATAATTCTTGCAAGATTAAATATTGAAGAATTCAATGCAATGGCGTTCATTAAATCATCTTTCCCTACCAATTCCACCATATATGACTGCCTTGCTGGCATATCGAGAGTATTTAGAAAACCAAACATTGTTGCAACCACAAGAACATGCCAGTACTCCACTCTCTTAGTTAATGTTAAAATTCCCAAAATTGCTGCAAGTAATGAGAATGAACTTTGAGTAAAAATTAAGATTTTCTTCTTTGAAACTTTATCAATCAAAGGACCAATAAATAACGAAAATACCATCTGGGGCAAAGTTTGAAATGTAACAACTAAACTAAGAAGAAAAGGAGAATCAGTTAAAGTTAAGACAAGCCACGGTTGAGCAATATTTTGTATCCAGGTCCCTATTAAAGAGATTGCTTGACCGCTAAAAAAAAGTCTAAAATTTCTATACTTAAGAGCTGGCAGTGTAGTTTTTATTTTGGATCCCATTTCTACTTTCATGTTATTATTATATTTATAATTTATTATATTGTTATTTAGTAATTTATGGATAAGTAAAGATTTCACTTTAACACTTCATGGCATTTCTGCCATAATAAGGCATGAAAATATTTTCTATAGTCCTTTTGTGTGCCTCTTATATAACTAACAATTAAATCTCTTTACCAAATATAATTTTGGAGTTATTATTATCTGAGGAATTAAGCATAGAAACTGATTTTCTCTCGCAAAACTTATATAATAAACATTGGTATAATTCTCATTTTTGATTAGTAACTTCAATTATTACATATAAATACGAATGAATATTTGATTTTTTATTGTTATTTATATAATTGTGTTGTGAAAGAAATAATTGATAACATTAAATCACTCACAAAAAATTTAGATAAAGTGTTAAAATTATTAGCTAAATATAATAAGTCAAAAGAAAATCTTTTAGATAATGCTTATTTGGCTGAAAAGAATTTAACTGAGATAACCAAATTAGCTGATGTTTTACCACCTTTCCCAATTAAAACCTCAATTTTAAATCTTATTAACGATGAAAAGGAGATTTTAGAGAAAGCAAAAGATGATTTCCGATTTAGTTTTGGTGAAAAATTAAGTGATTTATTTAAAAAAGATGGGAAAACCATTAAAGGACAGTATCCAACATTGAGAGTTGGAATGTATACAATAAAACTTAACTTTGAGTTTGGAGAGGCTCAATTATTTTTTGGTCCTGAAGTGGAGAAGATAAAATCAAAAATACCTCTAAATCCAACTTCTATTTATGATTCAATAACTAAATTTGATAAGGAGCTTAATAGCGAAAAGATAGATCCTGTTGAACTATTTAAGGATTTTACGGAAGCTTACAAGAGAAGACTATTATTAACTGGAAAAATAATTGGTGAAAAGTTGCCAATTATTGAAGTTCTGAATGAATTTGTTTTCATTAAACAACCTCAAAAATTCTTTACCGACCCTAAAAAAGAAAATTTTCGAGACTATTCAAGGATAAAATTATCTTATCTTCTTTACATTTTGCGAAAATCGAATAATGCAGTTAAGGGACTAAAGTTTTATGTAGCTACTTTTGATGCAACAGGAGATAAAAAAAACTCTATCTGGATTCCTGATAACGACGAAGGAGACGGGACATATTATTCATATATTTCAATTGAGACAGAGAATAAAGTAAGAGAAGTATTGTTTTAAGAATAAAAAAGATGAATGAATTAGATTTAGACCCTAAACTTGCAAAAGTAATAATCCATAAACTGGGTAGTTCAGGCACACCTCCAGAAGTAGGAGTTGAATATTTTAATGTTGGGCTTGAACCTTATTTAAATGTTATTGAAAATGAATATTTAAATGATATTTTAAAATACAACTTATCATCATTTAAGTTAATTGTTGGTAATTATGGAGGTGGTAAATCTCATTTTCTTTACCTGATAAGAGATCTCGCTTGGAAAAATAATTATGTAACAAGTTATGTTAGCTTAAGTGCAACAGAGTGTCCGTTTGATAGATTAGAATTAGTTTATAGAAACATCGCTTTAAATATTACTCCACCATTAAGTACAACGGAAATACTTAAACCTTGGGAAGTTGGTATAGAAGCACTTTTAAGGAAATGGTATGAACAGGTAAAAGAAGAAAAGAATTTTTTATCCCTCATCAAAAACCTTGAAAGTACTAGTTTTGTGAATGCTACAAAAGGAGCTTTATCAGGTCTCTCAAACGATGATGAAGAGCTTTTTTATTCGCTTGCACAATGGCTTAAAGGAGAAGATATCTCGAGAGACCTTAAATATAAATATAGAATATCCGAGCGAATTGATAGAACTAATGCCTTCAGAATGCTAAGAAGTTTGGTTCAATTTGTAAATTTGATTGGCTATTCAGGAATTATATTTTTATTTGACGAAGCTGAACGAGGAATGAGCATATCCTCATCTCGAGATAGAAGAAGAGCTTTAGATAATTTAAGGCAAATAATAGACGAATGCGGAAACTCAAAACTTCCAGGAGCTATGTTTTTCTATGCAATACCCGATGAAAATCTACTTCTTGAAGGAAGTGGCGGTGTTTACGAAGCTTTAAATCAGCGTCTTCGCTCAAGTTTTACCAAAGTTAATCCTATGGGAGTAAAAATTAATCTTGAAGATATAGGAATTTCTCCATCTGAATTTTTAAAGGAATTGGGACTAAAATTAGCAAAAATATATGAGATTGCATATTTTTATGATTTTAATAATAAAGTCCTTGAAGAGTCCTTGAGAAACATAATTAATGTTTCACTTGAATCACAGTTTCTTGATGTAAGTTACAGGAGAATATTTGTTATCGCAGTAATAGAGGCATTCCAAAGGATTAAAGTAAACAATACACCTATCGATAAATCAACTGCAAGAGAGTTATTCCGTTCAACTGCTAAATCACTAATTCAAAAAGAGAGGGAAGAGGTTGAAGGAGAAGAATTCTAAGCTTGTCATCCACAACATATTTGGTGAAGGTGTTGTGCTTGAAACACGCTGGGATGGAACTGAAGCAAGAGTTAAATTTCTGAATGGATTAAATTTGTGGCTTCCTACAAAATGGTTAAAGCCAATTAAAGTAAAAGAAGATTCTGAAATTAATTTAGATGAAATCTCTTCAAAAAGAATTCTTGAGTCGTTTAGAATGGGAATTGTTCCTCATCAAGATATAGAACTATTTACATTTGGCAGAGAAGCAGAAATTAATCTATTAAAGAATGGATTAGAAAACTTAAGAAACGGCATAAGTGATGTTTGTATGATTGAGGGAGGATATGGTTCTGGAAAGTCACACCTTTTAGAATATTTTCGGCATTTATCTTTGAAAGAAGGTTTTGCCACAACTTATTGCGAACTACATGCTCAAGAAACTCCACCCTTCAGACCTAAAAAGGTGTATCATGAGCTTGTTTACAACTTACACTTTATTAGGGATAACTATGATTATAGTTTCAGAGATATTTTAATTGAAGCAACAAAACTTAAAATTGATGACCATTGCTTTTTTACTCCTGTTATAAATAGGGTGAAGGAACTGGATAACCTTGATTCAAAAAGTGAAGTTTTCTGGCAATGGATTGAGGGAGAATCTACTAAAGAGTATGCTACATCTAAGTTTTCACCTTATCGTGTAAAGGGAGGGCAAGCTATACCAGCATTGTACGATTTTTCGACAGCTGCCGATTTTTATTGCTACATTATAAGTGGTTTAAGTTATATTGTTAGACAATTAGAATTAAGCGGCTTAGTAATAATTATTGATGAATTTGAAGAAATTACTCATATCTGGAATAATGAACTTTATACGCGTGGATTAAACTTTATGAATGGACTTATTGGGATTTCCCTTAATGATAAAAAACTTCGAAAAATAAATTACTCTATGGCTCACAATCAAGTTCGTCCTACTCCTTACTCCTATAAAGAACCCTATATTTTTCTTGTAATTGCAACAACTCCTCTAAAAGATATAAAAATTTCTCCTTCAATAAAAAATAGAATTGATTTGAGAAAATTTGGAATAGAAGATTTCGAACTTATATTCGACAAATTGCTAAATGTTTATAAGTCTGCATACAGGAATTTTAATATAGAAACATCTCTTTATAATAGCATTCTAAACGCTTCAATAGAAAATAATTATTTAGAACTTAGAGAATTTATAAAGTATACAATAGAAGCATTTGATTGGGTAAGACTCAGAAAATTTTGATATTTTGAATTTCATGCTAAAATTTTAAATAGATAACGGGGCGTAGCGTAGTTTGGCTAGCGCACCAGCATGGGGTGCTGGGGGTCGGAAGTTCGAATCTTCTCGCCCCGACCATTTTTTATTTCCAACGGGATGTGGCTCAGTTTGGTAGAGCGCTTGGTTCGGGACCAAGAAGTCATGGGTTCGAATCCCATCATCCCGACAAGTTAATAAAATGTTGAAAAGTATCATAATAAGAACGACTATTAAATAATACATTTGCTTTAACTTGTTTTTTATTGCTCTGATAATTTGCAAAATACTTTAGGAGGACAGGTCAATAACTCTATAAAATTTTAATAAGTATTTAAACTCATAATCTAATATTAGTAATATTATATAGTTCAAATATGTGATAAAATTATCGAAAAACTTCATTTATATTGACCTAATGAACTAAAGAAGGTAATATAAACAGAGTTACATAATTATAATCTGTTATAAAATTAAGAAATCCAGAAATCTTGTTAGATATTGAAAAAATAAAATCAACTCTTTATATGTAGCTATTTTATCCACAGACAAAATACCGAAGGTGGGAGTTGAACCCACAAGAGGTTTCCCTCACTAGGACCTGAACCTAGCGCGTCTGCCAATTCCGCCACTTCGGCTTTAAAAATAAATAGATATATTTTACCAAATAATACTTCTTAATATAATATAATATAATTTATCAAGAAATTATGTTTTCTTTTTGGTATAATATGCCGATATATTAAAATTTATTGTAGTTTTGGAGAGGTGGCCGAGTGGCTGAAGGCACTCGCCTGGAAAGCGAGTAGACGAGATCAAACTTGTCTCGCGGGTTCGAATCCCGCCTTCTCCGCCATTTTTCAAAAAGAGGTGTAAAATATGGAAGAAAATGACAAAGAAATAAACATTGATACATTGAGACATTCTGCTTCACATATTCTTGCTCAAGCAGTAAAGCGGCTTTTTAAAGATACAAAGCTTGCAATAGGTCCTTCCATCGAGAATGGTTTTTATTATGATTTTGATAGTGAACATCGTTTTGTTCCAGAAGATCTTCCAATAATTGAAGAGGAAATGAGAAAGATAATAGATGCAAATTATCCAATAGTAAAAAAAATTGTAACAAAAGATGAAGCAAGAAGGATATTTTCAGAGGCAAACGAAACTTATAAATTAGAACTATTAGACGAAATAAGCGATGAAGAAATAACAATCTATTCTCAAGGAGAATTTACTGATCTCTGCAAAGGACCTCATGTATCCTCAACTGGAGATGTGAAATATTTTAAACTGTTAAATGTTGCAGGTGCATACTGGAGAGGTAACGAAGCTAACAAAATGCTCCAAAGAATATATGGAACAGCATTCTTTACATCTTCTGAGCTTGAGGAATATTTAAAATTTCTGTCTGAAGTTCAAAAAAGAGATCATAGAAAATTAGGTAAAACTTTAAAATTGTTTATGTTTGACGAAAAAATAGGTGTTGGTCTTCCGATATGGCTACCAAAAGGAGGAATTTTAAGAGATATAATTGAAAAATTTGAAGTTTCAGTTCACCAAAAGAGGGGGTACGAACTTATAAAAACTCCTCACATAGGACTATCATCATTATGGCAAACTTCTGGACATTTAAGTCATTATAAAGAATCAATGTATCCACCAATGGAAGCCGATAATCAATCTTACATACTTAAGCCTATGAATTGTCCATTTCATTTAAGAGTTTATCAGAGCGAAATTAGAAGTTATAGAGATTTACCAATTAGATTGTTTGAACTTGGAAATGTTTACAGATATGAAAAATCAGGTGTTCTACATGGACTTCTCCGTGTTAGAGGTTTTACTATGGACGATGCTCATATATTCTGTAGAGAAGACCAAATAACCGAAGAACTTTATAATCTTATGGACTTAGCTAAATTTATGCTTCATTCATTCGGATTTGAAGATTATAAGATTTACCTTAGTATTAGAGATAAAAGCTTAAAAGACAAATATGTTGGGGATCCAGTTAAATGGGACTTTTTTGAAGAAAGACTCGAAGAAATAGTAAAATCTATGGGAATTGAATATCAAGTAGACTATGGAGAAGCTAAATTTTATGGTCCAGCAATAGACCTAAAGATTAAAGATGCTCTTCAGAGAGAATGGCAATGTACGACAATTCAGGTTGATTTTAATCTTCCAGAAAGATTTAATTTAACTTATATCGATAAGGACGGGAGAGAACATACACCCATTATGCTTCATAGAGCAATACTTGGCTCCCTTGAAAGGTTCATAAGTATATTATTAGAGCATTATGGTGGAGATTTGCCATTATGGATAGCTCCTGAACAAATTAGAATTCTTTCAATATCAGAATCAGTAAACGAGTATGTTATTAAAATTAGAGATAAGTTTAAAGAAAATGGCATTAGATGTGTTGCTGACATAGAAAATGAAAGACTAAATTCAAAAATAAGAAAGGCTGAAGAAGAAAAAATTCCTTATATAGCAATAATAGGTAAGAATGAAGAAGAAAATGGTACTCTTTCCATCAGAAAAAGGCATGGTGAAAATTTAGGAAGCAAAACTTTTGAAGAAATACTCAATTTATTAAAAACTGAGATTCTTCATAAATGCACAAAATAATTAAAACCTCTTCTATAAAAGTAAGAAAAGATTTTTAGAAAAAAGAAACTCACTAATTAAAATAACTAAAGATGTTAAATATTTTATTTCTCAAAATTAGAATACTTTTCCTCTTATAATACCAGTATAGCCTATATACAATAAAATGTTTTCCAATTTAAACCTGTGTTTTAAATGCTTATAGTTAAATTATTGTGCCACTAAATAAAAAATAAACCATTCATAAACTAAGTTTTTATTTTTCTTGTTTTTTTAGGTAAACCAGCCAATATAAGAAACCTACAAAAAAGGCTCCACCGATTATGTTTCCTATAGTTACAGGTATTAAGTTCTTTACAAAAAAACCATAAATATTTAAATTGGTAAATTGATTTAATGAAGGACTTAAACTACTTACAACTTTTTGATTATTACTTAAAAAAATACCAATAGGAATTAGATACATATTGGCTATACAATGTTCAAAGCTAAGTGCAACAAATGCAGTAACAGGAAATACGATTGATAGTATTTTACCAGTAATATCACTTGAGGCAAAAGATAACCAAATTCCAAGGCATACAAGCCAATTACATAGTATACCTCGACAAAATGCTTCAATTGCTGTGAAATTCACTTTTGTATTAGCTATAGACAAAATTGTAGCTCCGAGCGAATAATCATTTGTTTTCCATAAACCGCTATAATAATACAGCAAAACCATTAATAATGCCCCAATAAAGTTACATAAATACACAACTATCCAATTTCGCAATAATTTTAACAGAGAAATTCTTTTATCCAGAAATGACATAATAATTAAGTTATTACCAGTGAATAATTCTGCTCCACCCACAACAACCAATATAAGTCCAAGGCTAAAAACAATTCCAGATATAAATTTCCCAATACCATATCCTACATATTTCGCGCTATCATATAAGATTAAAGTAGACATCATTCCCCCAAAAGCTATAAAAGCACCTCCAAGTATACCAAGAACAATGAGCCTTATAAGTTGTAAATTAGCTTTGTTGGTACAAACATTTTCAGCCAAATTTTGAGCAATTTCTCCTGGATTATCGAAATATTTTTCCACCATTACTCTCCTTTTTATTGATTTATTTAAAATATTTTTATATTGCTACCTGATAATAATATCTAAAAAATTATATTTTATTCTCAAACAATTAAATATCGATGATTTTTTTCTTTATTAAAAGGAAGACAATTGTTATCTTATACTGTCTTCTCCAAGTTACCATGTAAATTGAGATTCAAAAAGCAAAAAATAAATGGAACATTGATAAAAGAATTCGAGTATGGCTTACCTCTCCCTTAACCTCGAGAATAATCATCACACCTTAAAAAGGTCAACTTATTTAATGAGTCAAATAGGAAAATTCACTACTATCTTTTTTATTTATATTTAATTCTACTTTTACATCTTGTTGCTTGAACCATTTAAAAATATACTTCAATAGGATATTTGATTTTGAGCTAACGTATTAAGATTTAATTGAACTGATCCAATTTTAGAAATTTATTAGAAGTATTTAGAAAAATAACAGAGTTTTATGTATAATAATATTAATATAAATTAATTTGGTGGTGATTTAAAATGACTTTAAATGATATAATTATTACAAATAGAGGTTTAGCACAAATGCTAAAAGGTGGAGTAATAATGGATGTCACTTCTCCCGAACAAGCAAAAATAGCGGAAGAAGCTGGTGCAGTTGCTGTGATGGCACTTGAGAGAGTACCTGCTGACATTAGAATTGCAGGCGGAGTAGCAAGAATGGCAGATCCATTAATAGTTAAAGCAATTAAAAAAGCAGTTTCTATTCCAGTTATGGCTAAATGCAGAATAGGGCATTTCGTCGAAGCTCAGGTTTTAGAGGCATTAGGCATAGACTACATTGACGAAAGTGAAGTCTTAACTCCAGCAGATGAAGAACATCACATAGATAAAACAAAATTTAAAATACCATTTGTTTGTGGTTGTAGAGATTTAGGTGAAGCCTTAAGAAGAATATCCGAGGGAGCATCCATGATAAGAACGAAAGGTGAAGCTGGTACAGGAAACGTTGTTTCTGCCGTAACACATATGAGAAAAGTTCAGGATGAAATAAGAAAAGTGTCGAGTATGTCAGAAGAAGAACTTTATACTGAAGCAAAAAATCTCTCTGTGTCAATTGAACTTCTCTTTGAAGTAAGAAAACTCGGTAGATTACCAGTAATTAATTTTGCAGCTGGAGGTGTAGCTACACCAGCTGATGCTGCTTTAATGATGCAGCTCGGTGCTGATGGGGTTTTTGTTGGTTCAGGAATATTTAAATCTTCTAATCCTCCAAAAATGGCAAAAGCAATTGTTGATGCAACTGCTCATTATACTGAACCAGATATAATTGCTTCAGTATCAGAAGGATTAGGAGAACCAATGAAAGGTATAGACATCAACCTTCTTAAGGAGAGTGAGAAGTTACAAGTTAGAGGAATATAAATTTAATGAAGGTTGGTGTGCTTGGATTTCAGGGTTCAGTAGAAGAACATATTTTTTGTCTTGAAAAATTAAATATCGAAGCAGTTAAAGTAAAAGATAGTGTTACATTAGCAAAAGTAAATGGAATAATTCTTCCAGGGGGTGAAAGTACAACTCATATTAAACTGTTAAAAGAAAACGGATTGTTTGATGCACTAAAAGAAGCAATTTTAGAAGGTATGCCTACTCTTGCTACCTGTGCAGGGTTAATACTTTTAGCAAACAAAGTTGATACAGGGCAGGATTCATTAAAAGTCCTTGATATAGAAGTTGTTAGGAATGGGTATGGTTCTCAATTATTTAGTTTTGTAGAAGATATTAATATTGAAAGTTTTAACAAACCTTTTAGAGCTGTTTTTATTAGAGCACCCATAATAAAAAGTATCGGAAAAGATATAAATATTTTAGCTAAAGACAGTAAAGGTAATATTTGCTTTATTAAATGCAATAAAATTCTGGGTTTAACGTTTCATCCAGAATTAACGTCTGATTTAAGGGTGCATAAAATGTTTATTGATCTTATATAAAGGGAGGAAATTTAACAATGTCTGGACATTCTAAATGGCATAACATAAAAGGAAAGAAAACAGCAGCTGATGCTGCAAGGGGTAGGCTTTTTACAAAGATTGGAAAGGAAGTTACTATAGCTGCAAGGGAAGGAGGAGGTAATCCTGATTCTAACCCAAAACTTCGTGCAGCAATAGAAAAAGCAAGATCGGCAGGTATGCCATCTGATAATATAAAAAGAGCAATTCAAAGAGGAACAGGCGAACTTAATGATGGTTCAACTTACGAAGAATTAGTTTACGAAGGGTATGGGCCAAGTGGTGTAGCTGTAATAGTCGAAGTTACCACAGATAATAAGAATCGTACTATGTCTGAAATTAGAAAATTATTCTCAAAATTTGGTGGAAGTCTTGGTGAGCAGAATTGTGTTTCATGGATGTTTAGTTCTGTTGGCAAAATTGTTCTTAAAAGTGATTCTTTAAGCGAAGAGGAAGCTTTCGATCTTGCGATGAAAGTTAATGCCTCTGATGTACAAAAAGAAGATGAAAAATACACTTTAACAACAACTCCTGAAAACTTATTTAAGACTAAAGATTTGATTGAAAAAGAAGGTTTTGAAGTTGAATCTTCGGATATAATTAAGATACCTAATACAAGTATTAAGCTTGAAGGTGACGATGCGCAACGTATGATGAGGTTGATGTCAGAGTTAGAAGACCATGATGATGTCCAGCGAGTATTTGCTAATTTTGAAATTTCTGATGAAGAAATAGAAAAATTTCTTGCTGCATCCACCTAAAGGAAGTGTTAGTTTTTGGGATAGACCCCGGAATTGCCAATACTGGTTATGCATTAGTAGAGAAAGATGAACATGATTCATTTAAAGTACTCGAAACTAATAATTTTGTAACAAAAAAAATTCAAACAGAAAAGCGGCTTAATCAAATATTTGAGTTCTTAAAAGAAAAAGCTAATTCATATTCACCGGACTGCTTTGCGATCGAAAAGTTATATTTTAATAAAAACACAAAAACAGCTTTAACTATTGAAGAAGTTAGAGGAATAATTTTACTTCTTGCAGCTCAATTAAATATTCAGATATTTCAGTACACACCTCTTGAAGTAAAAAAAACACTCACTATGTACGGAAAAGCATCAAAGTTAGAAACCAAGATAATTTTAGAAAGTATTTTAAAAATTGAATTACCAAAATCTGATGATGCTTGCGATGCTGTTGGAGTTGCTATGTGCCATTTTTTAAAAACTTATTAAAGAAAAAATGCTAACCTATTTAAAAGGGAAAATAATTAACAAATTTGAAGATTCCATTGTTATTGAAATTAACGGTTGTTTTGGTTTAAAGATATATGTTCCCCATCCAGAGAATTTTGATATAAATTCTGAATCAACCATTAGAACTGTTCTTATTATAAGGGAAGATGCTTTTTATATTTTTGGGTTTAAGAACGAAAACGAGATTAAAGTTTTCAACCTACTAACATCAATTCCAAAAATGAGTTCCAAAGTCGCCCTTAATATACTTTCAAAATACTCACCCGATGAAATTTCTAATATTGTTACAGATAGCAATTTTGAAGCTTTAAAAAAGGTAGCAGGGATAGGTGAGAAAAGCGCCAGAAAGATAATTCTATATTTAAGCGAAAAACTCAATAACTTTGATACATTTATAGAATCACCTAAAATAAATAATGAATCATACATAGAAGCTAAAAATGCTCTTACAAATTTAGGGCTTTCTACAAATGAAGCTAAAAATCTGCTTAATAAGGTTCTTGAAACCCATAAAGACATAAAAAATTCTGATTTTCTTATAAAAGAAGCAATTAAACTTATGAAGAATGAAGAAAATAAACCTTAGAAATCTAATTTTCAACATTATTTTTGTATTATTGATTATATCAACTGTAGGTTATCTTTTTAAATATAAAATTATCTCAGATAAACTAAAAAAAGTTCAAGCTGAAAACAATTTATTAGAAGAACAAATTGTAAAATTAAAAACCGACATTGAATTTGCTAAAAGTATTGAATTCGTTGAAAAAACTGCAAGAGAAAAATTTGATATGATAAAAGATGGAGAATTAATAATCATCCTTGAAGAAAAATAATAAATATTATAATAGTATAAATAATAAAATTTTAAGAGGCGGCATAGCTCAGTTGGTTAGAGCATACGGCTCATACCCGTAGTGTCCGGGGTTCGACTCCCTGTGCCGCCACCAATTGCAAATGAACTCAATTTACGATAAGTTTAAATTACTTTTATTAAGCAACAACCTGCTTAAGGATAACGATAAAATTCTTTTAGGAGTATCTGGTGGATCAGACTCCATAGCGTTATTAGATCTATTTTTAACACTAAAAGCAGAAATCAAAATTTTCATCGATGTTGCCCATGTAAACTACAACTTAAGAGGTACTGACAGTGACTTAGATGAGGAATTAATAAGAAGTATTTGCAAAAAAGCACAAGTTGATTGTTATGTTCTAAATGTAGGTAAGGAATTATTGGAAAAAAGTTATGGCAGGGGATTAGAAGAAAAAGCAAGAAATATAAGATATAAATATTTTAGTGAATTAAAAAGAACTTATCATTATTCAAAAATCAGCGTTGCTCACACTAAAGATGATCTTGTTGAAACATTATTGTTTAACCTTATTCGTGGTACTAGTCCTGAAAAATTTGCATACATATTGCCATTATACGATTATGAAAGCTGCATATTAAGACCTTTAATAGAATTTACAAAGAAAGAATTGATTGAATACAACATAAATAAAAGGTTGGAGTTTAGAGTTGATGAGACAAATAAGGATACAAAGTACAGTAGAAATAGAATAAGAAATGAAATTGTACCTCATATTAGAAAAATAAATCCATCTTTTGAAAATAGTATTTTTAAATTTAGAGAAATTTTAAAAATAGAAGAAAGCTTTATAGATAGAGAAATAGATAAGCAATTTGATGGAGATAATATAGTAAGAACTGATAATTCTGTTTTGATACTTAAAAGTTATTTTATAAACCTTCATGATGCGCTTAAGCTTCGTATTTTAAGAAAAATTAGAGAAACACTTACGGGGACTTTAAAAGATTTTTATTATTCAGAAATAGTTTATATTAAGAATGGATTAATGAAAACAGACAATTTTAGATATTTTGATAAATTCATAAAAGTTTATATAAAGAGTAGTTGGATTATAATGGAGAATATAAAAGTAAAAGAAGGTAAAAACTAATGAATGAAGAAATTGAATACAAAATTAAAAGTACATTATTTACAAAAGAAGAAATTGATGAAAAAGTTAAAAAATTAGCAACAGAAATTAATTCTTTTTATAAAGAGAAATTATTTTTAATTGGAATTTTAAAAGGTGCTTTTGTATTCCTTGCCGATCTTATAAGATATATAAATCTAAACTTAAAAATTGACTTTATAGAAGTCTCGAGTTATGCATCAAATACTGAGAGTTCTGGGAATATTAATATAGTAAAAGATATTAAAATGGACATAAAAGGTAGAGATGTTTTATTGGTTGAAGATATAGTTGATAGTGGTTTTACTATTGCATATATAAAAGAAGAATTTAAAAAGAAGGAACCAAAATCAATAAAAGTTTGTTCTTTGCTTAATAAACCATCTCGAAGAAAAGTACCGGTCGATTTAGACTTTTGTGGGTTTAGTATCCCGGATGCTTTTGTAGTAGGATATGGCATGGATGTAAATGAACATTTTAGGAATCTACCATTTATAGCTATTGTTGATAAAGTTAAATAAAAAAGGAGTTTAAAATTAATGCCAGAAAACAATAAAAAGAAACAGTCAAATATTAATTTTCTTCCACTGATTATTTTAATTCTTATAGGAATAATTGTATCGTTTGTTTTTGATATAAGTAGAAACACAAGCCCTATTCAGCTTAAATATAATGAATACCTTATCTATATTGATGAAGGAAAAATAAATACTGCGGAGATACATGGAAATAAAATTACGGGTAAACTCAAAGAAGGTTCCGAATATGTTGTAACAATTTATCCAGAATTAATAGCTTCAATTACAGAAAAACTTGCCGAAAACAATGTTCAAACCCAGCTTATTCAGTCTTCAAGTTCTGATTTATGGGGAATAATAATTAATATTGGAACAACATTACTAATTTTAGGTCTTTTTTGGTATATGCTAAGCAGGGCTGTGCAATCATCTGGTGGAAACCAAGTCTTTAATTTTGGTAAAACCACCGCAAAACTTTTTATGGAAGATAAACCAAAAGTCAGTTTTAAGGATGTTGCTGGATTAAAAGAAACAAAACAAGAACTAATAGAAATTGTAGAATTTCTAAAAGAACCAAAAAAATTTACTTCTATAGGAGCAAAGATACCAAAAGGAGTACTTCTTGTAGGTCCTCCGGGATGTGGTAAAACATTGCTTGCAAGGGCGATATCAGGAGAAGCAAAAGTACCATTCTTTAGTGTTTCTGGTTCTGAATTTGTTGAAATGTTTGTTGGTGTTGGAGCTTCACGAGTAAGAGATTTATTTATGCAGGCTAAAAAGTATGCTCCTTCTCTAATTTTTATTGATGAAATAGATGCTGTTGGAAGACATAGAGGTGCTGGATTAGGTGGAGGACATGATGAACGAGAACAAACCCTAAATCAACTCTTAGTAGAAATGGATGGATATGATCCTCGAATTGGAATAATTGTTATTGCAGCGACAAACAGACCTGACATTCTTGATCCAGCACTTCTGCGTCCAGGAAGATTTGATAGACATGTCGTTGTGGATATGCCAGATAGAATAGAGAGAGAGGAAATCTTAAGATTACATGCTCGAAACAAACCAATAGATGAACAAGTTGATTTTACTGTTCTTGCAAGGAGAACAGCAGGTTTTACTGGAGCAGATCTTGAAAATCTTTTAAATGAAGCTGCAATACTAACAGCAAGAAGAAACAAGAAAAAAATAGAAATGAGTGAAATTGAAGAAGCAATTGATAGAGTTCTTGCTGGACCAGAGAAAAAAAGAGTTGTAAATGAAAAAGAAAAAAAGATCATTGCAATACACGAAATAGGGCATGCTGCGGTGATAATAAATTATCCAGACCTTGAGCCAGTACACAAAATTTCCATAGTTTCAAGAGGTATGGCATTAGGCTATACTTTACAACTACCCTACGACGATAAATATTTAATGACAAAAAACGAGCTATTTCATAAAATTTGTTCACTTCTTGGTGGTAGAGCTGCCGAAGAAATTATAATAGGTGAAATTACAACAGGAGCTGAAAATGACCTTGAACAGGTAACAAAACTTGCGAATGATATGATAACAAAGTATGGTATGAGTAATTTATTAGGCCCTCGAAGTTTTGGAAAAGAACATGGTCCAATATTTCTTGGGAAGGACCTCGTTCAGGAAAAAGACTATAGTGAATCTACCGGTAAATTAATTGACGCAGAAGTAAATGAAGTTATAGAAAAAGCTTATAAAGAGGCAAAGAACATAATAAATGCTAAAAGATTAGAGATCATAGATATGTCAAATATACTTTTACAAAAAGAAAATCTTGAAGGTGAAGAACTTGATAAGTATCTCGAATTACTAAAAATAAGAGAAGAACAAGAAAGTAAAGAAAAAAGTGAAAAATCGAAACTATCTAAGCCAACTCAACATTTTTACATGTGGATCTTTGAGATATGATTCAAAATCTTTTAATGCTTCCAATTTGTCAGATTCAATCTGTTTTTTAAGCTCATATGAGCTATTGAAATGAATTATATTTCTCAACTTTCGTAAAAATAGTAAAGCAATATCTTTACCATAAATTTCTCGTTGGAAATCTAATATGTAACTCTCAATTGACATTTTTTCATCTTGAAATGTAGGTTGGGGTCCTATATTAGTTAGAGAAAAATATTCTAATCTATCAAATATTGCAATTGTTGAATAAACACCTTCTCCTGGAATAAGTTTTAGTTCGTCAATATTATATAAATTTGCGGTCGGATAAACAAATTTTTTTCCTCTATTTCTTCCTCTACCAATCACCCCTCTTAAAAAATATGGATACCCTAATAGATTCATGCCAATGTCAACTCTTCCTTCATTTACGGCTGTTCTTGCAATTGTGCTGCTTACTACCATTCCGCTCAGAGTCACTAATTTTAAAATATGTGTCTTAAACCCAAAACTTTTACCAAATTCTACGAGATTATCAGGGGTACCACTCCTTTTATGGCCAAATCTAAAATTCTCTCCTATGTAAATTTCTTTTATTCTTAAGGTATCTACCAAATATTTTTTTGTAAATTCATACGACGAAAGTTCAGAAATTCCATCTGGAAAATCTATTAGATATACATAATCTATACCAAGAGTTTCAATAATAGATGTTTTTTCATATAACGTGGTTAGAAATTTCCTCTCATTATTTAATATCTTTGTATTATGATTAAATGTGATTGCAATAGATATGCCATCATTTTCTTTTGCTGATTTAACAGTTTTTGCTATAAGTTCTTGATGACCTTTATGCACACCATCAAAATTACCGATACAAGCAGAAACATAAAGATTCTTAAAATTAGTTTTTGCTTCATCATGAGCATTTATTATTTTCATTTCTGGTTAATAATTCTATAAAAGAATCATTATTTCTCTAATTAATTCTTTCTTTAAAGCATTAACATCATTGTATTTAATTTCAAATCCTGCAGCATGTGGATGACCACCACCATTAAATTTTTTGGCAACTTGATTTATTGAAATTTCACCTTTTGATCTCAAACTTCCCTTAAAAATATTTTTTTCAACTTCTCTGAGCAATATTATAATAATTGCATCTCTGTTGCTTCTTAAAATGTCTACAATACCTTCAAAATCCTCATTTTTCAAACCATCTTCAACTATCTCTTTATTAGATATAAAAGAGAATAAAATCTTATTGTCTCCAAAATATTCAAGATTTTTTAATGTAATTTCTAAAGCTTTAAATCCACTTTTGCTCCATCTATCAAATACAAACTCACTAATTCTATTTGCGTTAACTCCTTTTTGTAAAAGCTCTGCACCAGCAAGAAGTGTATCATAATTAGTATTTTGATATCTAAACCCCCCTGTATCAAAAAGTATCCCAGCATAAATATTTTCACATATTTTTAGGTTTAGTTCACATTTATTTTCTTTAAAAATGCTATAAATTAGCTCAGCAGTGGAAGAAACATAAGAGTTTACAATATTTATATTGCCAAACTTTGTGTTGTCAGAATGATGATCAATATTTATTATTCTTTTTGCTTTCTTGTATATATCTTTAGGCCATATTCTATCTTCTGAAGCGCAATCTAATGCTATAATTGAAAAATCATCGGAGTATTTTAGCTCATTCAAAGAATTAATATTCTCAGTTCCGTTTAGGAATTGCATATATTCTGGAAAATTCTCCAAAATGGTTAATACTTCATGGCCTTTTTCTTTTAGGTAAATTGATAATGCGAGAGTAGCTCCCACTCCATCTATATCAGGATCATGATGAGTGCAAAGCACAAACACCTAATCTGTCTCCGGTTCGTTTTTTTCTATTTCTTCTATAAGCTTTGTAAGTTTAATACCTTTTTCGATTGATTCGTCAAGAACAAATTCAATTAAAGGAATATTTTTTACTCTAATTCTTTTTGATAATAACTCTTGAATATATTTTGTTGCTGACTTAACTCCTTTCATTCCTTTTTCTTTCTCTTTTTCATCACCATAAATACTCACAAATATCTTGGCATGCTTTAAATCTGAACTTAGTTCACAACTGCTCACAGTAATAAAGCCAATTCTTGGATCACTAATCTCTTTTAAAAAGATATCACTTATGATTGTTCTTATTGTGTGCTCTAATCTATCTTTTTTTCTGTTCATAGATTTTCTATCTTATAATCTATAACTTCAACATCATGAAAATCATAGATAAATTCTACTACATGATTTAAAGTTTTACACAATTCTCCAGAAGAAGTATTAACTGACGCAATTTCAATATTAGCTTTTTGCCATAAATCTTGACTATCAAGCTCAGCAATTGCTACATTGAAATTTTTTTTAACCTTAGCAAATATTGATTGTATTATTCTTCTTTTATCTTTTAATGAGTGAGATGATGGAAGCCTTAATTCGATTGAAAGAAGTGCTACACTCATTTTTTAGTTACCTTTTCGTAAACCTCAAAAATATCGCCAACTTTTATATCATTATAATTTTCTAACCCTATTCCACATTCAAAACCTTCTCTTACTTCTTTAACATCTTCTTTGAATCGTTTCAAAGAATCAATTTTTGCCTCAGTTATTATCTTTCTATCTCTTATAATCCTTACATGAGCACCTCTTTGTACAACTCCACTTCGTACAATACATCCAGCAATTACTCCTACCTTTGATATTTTAAAAGTTTGTTTAACCTCTACGGTACCAAGAATATTTTCAACTTCTTTAGGTTTTAACTTACCTTCAACCATATTTCTTACATCGTCAATCAAATCGAAAATTAACCTATAAAGTCTTATCTCGACATCTTTTATTTTAGCTTCTCTTCTTGCCTCATTACTAGTAGTCACATTGAAGCCTACTATCAATGCCTTGCTAACACTTGCAAGAAGAACATCGGTATCCGTTATCATACCAACGCCTTTATGAAGAATATTCAATGTAACACCAGGAACATTTATTCTGCTTATTGCAACATTTACAGCATCTAAGGTGCCTTCACTATCAGCTTTTATCATAAGGTTAAATATTGATTCCTTATTCTCTTCCTGAGCAAAAAAATCCTCTTCTGATGTAAATTGTTTTGTTTTAAGTATGGGGCTATCCATTTTAGTAGATACTTTTTCTTGAGATAGTCTTCTTGCGTTAAGTAATGCTATATCCATAAGCACTGTCCCTGGCCTAACAACAAATGGTATACCAGAAATTTTAACAGGTATTAGAGCCTCTGCCAATCTTAAAGGTTTATCTAATGTATCACACATAGCTCTTACTTTGAAAGTACCATCTTCGCAACCTATAGTATCACTAACTCTTAAGTGTCCAACCTGTATAATTAAAGTTATTTGAGCACCAAAAGATTTAGTCATAAATGATTCTATGACTGTTCCAGCAAAAGGCGCTTTAATATTTGTTCTTAAGTCCATGAGCTCTGCTTTTAATATAATCATTTCAAGAAGATCCTCTATCCCTGCTCCATTTTTGGCAGAAATATTAACGCAAATTGTATCTCCACCCCATTCTTCCGGTAATAATCCATGGTCAGAAATTTGTTGCTTCACAAGGTCTGGATTTGCGTTTGGTTTATCAATTTTATTTATGGCTACAATTATAGGAACCCTTGCAGCTTTTGCATGGTCTATTGCTTCTATAGTTTGATCTTTTACACCATCATCAGCTGCAACCACAAGTACAACAATATCAGTGACTTCTGCTCCTTTTGCTCTCATCGCAGTAAAAGCTTCATGTCCAGGTGTATCTATAAATACTATTTTTTTTCCAGAATACTCTACAACATAAGCACCTATTTTCTGTGTAATTCCGCCTAATTCTCTTTCTGCGATACGAGTTTTTCTAATATTATCTAAAAGTGTTGTTTTGCCGTGATCAACATGTCCCATAACGGTTATTACCGGAGCTCTCTTTACATAAGTTTTAGAGTCAATATGTGCGTTAATTGGAACTTCTAATTTTATATTATATAATTCAATAATATTTTTAGCAGCAAAATCAGGTATAATGCTATCATATGAATCGACTACAACACCATATTTGAGTAATTTAAGTTCTATTTCTCTTTCTGTTACCTGGCATAGCTTGCTTAACTTTGAAATAGTAAAATCTAATTGTTTTAAATCCTTTTTCTTTTCTAATTTAGTAGTTAATTTATCCTCTTCTTTTGTTTCCTTTTTTCCTTTACTTGTTTTTTTATTTTCTTCAAAGATTTCCTTAACTACATCTGCTGTTTCCTCATCAATGGTTGAAAATGGGCTTTTTACAGAAACGTTTAACTCATCAAGAATATCTTTAATTTCATTAAAGGTTTTATCTAATTCTTTTGCAAGTTCATAAATTCTAATCTTTTTTTTCACTTATCAGTGTCCTCTTTCGGAGAAATATCTATTTTATAACCTGTTAGTCTTGCTGCAAGTTTAACATTTGAACCACCCTTGCCAATTGCAAGCGAAAATTGATCTTTATTAACTGTAACATTAACAATTCTATTTTCTTCATCGATTATTACCATTTCGGGTGAAACTTTTGCAGGGCTTAATGCATTTGCAATATATATTCGTGGATCATCATTCCAGCGTATTACATCTATTTTTTCATTATTCAAATGACTTCCAACAGAATTAATTCTTGTTCCTTTAGCGCCTATGCATGTACCAACTGGGTCAACTTTCTCATCTTTTGATACTACAGAAACTTTTGCTCTGATTCCAGGTTCTCGGACTATTCCTCTCACTTCAATTATTCCTTGTTTTAATTCGGGAATCTCTAATTCCATAAGCTTTTTTAATAGTTGTGGATGTGTCCTTGATAGAATTATTATTGGTTCTTTCTGCCTTCTTTGAACACTTACAATGTAAAAATATAATTTACCGCCGATAACATATTTTTCATTTTTTATTTGTTCGTCTAGCGGAAGTATTCCCTCAGCTCTTTTTAGAATAACATTTATTTTTGTAGGAGAAATTTTACTTATTTCTCCTAAAATCATATCATGTTCCTTTTTAATGTATTCCTCATAAACTGTTTCTACTTCAGCATCTCTTAGTTTTTGACTGATAACATGTTTGCAAATTTCAGCTGCAACTCTGCCAAACATTGGAGAGGTTTCTTTTACATCTATTATGTCGCCGATTTCAGCTTCTTGATTAATGTTTTTTGCTTCTTCTAAAGATATTTCTTTAATTGGATCTTTTACTTTTTTAACAACTTTTTTCTTAAGAATCAAACTTATGTCTTTATTTGTTTCATCAATAACAACAGAGGCATTATCGGCATTATTAAAGTCCTTTTTATAAGCAGTAAGCAACCCTGTTTGAACAGCTTCATATAAAAATTCCTTTTTAACTTCTTTTAGCTTACAAAGCTCATCAATTGCTTGAAAAAAATTTTCTGCTAACAACTCTTTCAATACCTCGCGTTAGAGTGCTAACTTACACTTAGCTATATCAAAAACATTAATCTGTATCAACTTGCTATCATCAGGATTTATAAGAGTTAAAGTTTCTTTTTTCTCGTCTATACCTTTAAGAACTCCTAAAATAGTATTTCCATCTTTTAAAATAACTTTTGCTCTTCTATCTTTAAATATCTCAACTTCATCAATATTTTTGAGTACTCTTTCTGCTCCGGGAGAAGAAACATCAAGAGAGAAATCCTCATTAATCATCATTGTTAAGAAATCTCTAACAGATAATGTTACTTTTTCGCAGTCATCAACGGTAATACCGTCTTTTTTAAAAATAGCAAAACTAATTTCATAAAAATCTTTTCTTTTATTTATAGACATATCCAGAGATAAATATCCCAAATTCGATACAAAATTCTTAATATTTTCTGCTATTTTTTCAGTGGTCATTTTTTAGGCGAAATGTTTGTTAAATATATTTATCCAAAAATGATTTTAAGTCTTCTTTTGGAAGAGCTCCAATTATTTTATCAACTACTTTTCCTTCTTTAAATAATATTAAAGTAGGAATACTCATAATTCCATATTCATATGCCAGATCACTATTTTCATCAGTATTTACTTTAGCAAAGTTAATTTTACCAGAAAATTCATTTGATAATTCTTCAAATATTGGCGCAATCATTCTGCATGGACCACACCAGGGTGCCCAAAAATCCACTAATACCGGTATTTTAGAATTTAAAACTTTGTTTACAAATTCCTCTTTTGAATTTATATAAATTAAATTTTCACTCATATATATTAATATCCTCCATTTATAGCAACAAAATATTAAATATAAATATTAAAAAAATAAACAGTAAGAGTTTACCATTATTTCAATTTATTTACAACAAATTAGGATTTTATTATACTAAAATTTCTTCCGAAAATAATAACTCGGTATTACTCAAAAATTATATTTAGTAAATAGATTGAATTTAAAAAAATTGAATTTGAATTGTTCAGTTATATAAGATTATATAAGAGGCACAAGAAAAGGATTAAAGTTATCATTTTCATGCTTTATTATGGCAGAAATGCCATAATATATTTAAACAATATAGTAAGATAAAGCTTTATAAATATTTAAATATATTCATTTAAAAAGACTTGATTCACCCTTTAAAAATTTATCTATAGCTAATGCTGCTTTCCTGCCTGCACCCATTGCAGTTATTACTGTAGCTGCACCTGTAACTATATCTCCTCCAGCATATATACCCCTAATAGAAGTTTCTCCATTTTCAGAAGTAATTATTTCTCCTCTTTTTTTTGTTTCAAGTCCAGGAGTGGAATGTATTAAAACAGGATTTGGAGTTGTTCCAATTGCTACAACGACCTGATCAACTATTATTTTAAAGTTTGATCCCTCTATTGGACAAGGTCTTCTTCTTCCCGAAGAATCAGGTTCACCAAGTTTCATTCTAATGCATTCCATCTCTTTTACAAAACCCTTATCATCTCCTAAATATTTTACAGGATTCGTTAGAAGATTAAAATCTATTCCTTCTTCTTCTGCACGTATTATTTCTTCTTCTCTTGCAGGCATTTCTTCTCTACCTCTTCTATATATGAGATAAACATGCTCTGCTCCTAATCTTAAAGCAGTTCTGGCTGAATCCATTGCAACATTACCTCCACCTATAACGGCAACATTTTTACCTCTTTTTATAGGAGTATCAAAATCTGGAAATAAGTAGGCTTTCATTAAATTTACTCGAGTTAAAAATTCATTTGCCGAGTATATCCCGGCAAGATTTTCACCATTTATTCCCATAAATTGGGGTAAACCAGCGCCAGTACCAATAAATATGGCTTTAAAACCTTCATCAAATAATTCACTAACAGTAATACCTGAACCAATAAGATTATTTGTTGCCAAATGCACTCCTTGGTTTATCAAGCTATCTATTTCTGCTTGTACTATTTTTTTGGGAAGTCTAAATTCAGGTATTCCATAAACCAAAACCCCTCCACCTTTATGAAAAGCTTCAAAAATTGTTACATCATACCCCAATTTACACAAATCTCCTGCACAAGTTAATCCAGCTGGACCGGATCCAATAATAGCTACTTTTACACCATTTGAATGTGATAGATTAATACTTTTAGTACCTTCCTTTGTTTTCTTTTCGAACTCCCAATCAGCAACAAACCTTTCAAGTCTTCCTATGGAAACTGCTTCCCCTACTCTTAGTAGAGCACAGAATTTCTGACATTGTTCCTCTTGAGGGCAAACCCTACCTGTAACAAGTGGAAGAGAATTTTTATCATGTATTATATCAATAGCTTTTTCAAAATTTCTTTCAGCTATAGCTTGAATAAATGAAGGTATATCAATACTTACAGGACAACCCTCAACACATGGTTTCTTTTTACATTTAAGACATCTTTTTGCTTCATTAATTGCCATTTCTTCAGTATAACCTAAAGCAACTTCGTTAAAGTTTTTTACCCTTTCTTTTGGATCTTGTTCTGGCATTGTAATTGAAATTTTGTTAACCATTTTTAAATAATTTCTCCTTAAATTCATTTAGTGCAATTTTTTCTTCATCCAAATATGTTTTGAGTCTCTCGCTGAGCTCAGCAAAGTTTACACTGGCTCCATCAAATTCTGGTCCTTCAAAACAAGTAAATCTTGTTTCGTCTGATACATTGACTCTACATGCACCACACATCCCCATTCCGCAAACCATTAATGAATTCAAACTAACAATTGTAGGAATGTTTTTTTCTTTAGTTACATCAGAAACTGCCTTCATCATTGGTATAGGACCAACTGCTATTACTTTATCTACTTTTTCCTCTTCAATTATTTTTTTTAAAGGGTCTGTAACAAATCCGTGTAAACCATATGTACCATCATCAGTTGTTACAATGAGTTTATGAGATACATTTTTTATTTTGCTTTCCCAAAAGAGAAGGTCTTTTGTTCTACTTCCTATTATTGCTGTAACATTATTACCAGCTTCTTTTAAGGCTCTCGAAATTGGATGTATCGGAGCAATTCCAACTCCGCCTCCAATAATTACAACATTACCAAAATTTTCAATATGGGATGGTTTACCAAGAGGACCATTTAAATGAGCTATTTCTTCGCCCTCTTTAAACAAACCCAATGCCAATGTAGTTTTACCAACTTCTTGAAAAACAATTGTAATTGTTCCTTTGTCCCTATCAAAATCTGCAATTGTAAGAGGTATTCTCTCTCCATTTTCATTTATTATAATAATGACAAATTGACCTGCTCTTGCATGATTAGCAACCAATGGTGCATCTAATTCCATAAGTTTAATTGTCGGTGCTAAAATATCTTTTTTAAGAATTTTTACCACTAAACTTTCCTCCAAAATTTTCAAATCAAAAAATTAAGCAATTTTTCATAACTCAAATAATAATAGTATTAAATTTCGAAAATAATTGCAAAAAATTTCAATATTTTGTAGAAAAATGAGAAAATCTTATTCAATTTTTTTTAATATTACGTCAATTTTAGACATAGTTCCTTCATGCTTTTTTGTTTTCTTTAATCCTTTTAGGGTGGACGAAAAGATTTCTTATGTTTCCAAAGTATTTCTCTGTTAGAATATAACTATATCTTTGAAAGGTATCTTGTAAAAAGTACAAAGACCTGCTCTTTTGAATTGAGTATATGGTATTATCTCAATACTTTTTATCTTAATATCATGTATTTAGTTTTTTTGTTTGAATTTTTTAGTAAGTGCTTAAATTGCACATTAAATCTATATTTTATCTTAATTTCACACATTTTACACACATTTTATCAAATTTATTAATTAAAACTTCTCAATTAATAAGTGTTTCAATCCTATAGATTTATTTAAATGTCGACCAATATAATAATATTTATAGAGAATTCTCTTTATAATAGAAAAATAAAAAATTAGAGGTAAACAAGATTTACAGAGTAATGGATGTTTTATGGAAAAGAATATATAAATGTATAGACCAATTCTATAAAGAAGACAAAAAGGATACATTTGTAATTCTTGTATATGACATAACAAGTGTATTTTTGCAGGTAATGGCACAGAGGAATTAGCAAAATATGGATATAGTAGAGGTAAAAGAGATAATAGATCTCAGATAATA
>JAGPKI010000001.1 GCA_018054005.1 Caldisericia bacterium | reverse complement strand
TGGCTAGGACATAATGAGAATTTAATTCAGTTTTATAGTTCTATAAGATTTTCTTTTGTTAAATTAGTTAAGTTCTTGCAACCATTCTTTGTAACTATTACAAGGTCTTCTATTCTTATACCAAATTTATCATTTAAATATATTCCAGGTTCAACAGTTATTACCATACCTTCTTTTAGAACTGTTTCAGATTCAATGGAAATATGAGGCAATTCATGAATTTCAAGACCAACACCATGTCCAGTGCTATGACCAAAATTATCTCCATAACCTGCTTTTGTTATTAAATTACGAGCTTCTAAATCTATTTCTTTTGATATAACTCCTTCTTTTATTTTGCTAAGAGCAGATAGCTGAGCATCAAGTACAATTTTATAAATATCATGAGTTTCGTTATCTTTTGGTCTACCAAGTGAAACCGTTCTTGTGCAATCAGATGCATAGCCTTTATAAAAACAACCAAAATCGAAAGTAATAATATCTCCCATTTTAATCATTTTTTCGGAAGCTAAACCATGAGGCATTGCGCTTCTATACCCTGACGCAACTATTAGGTCAAAAGATGCTTTTGAGGCACCTCTTTTTTTCATTTCATATTCAAGAATAGCTGAAAGCTCAGTTTCGCTTATTCCTACCTTTACGCTCTCAAGAGTTTTTAGATAAGCTTCACAAGCAATTTTAGAGGAAGCTTCAATTAAATCCTGCTCATTCTGAGACTTAACCATCCTTAATTCTTCAAAGAAGTTGCTATACTCTACAAATTCTATATTTTCAAGTTTCGATTTAAGCTTATTATAAAAAGAGATAGTCATAGAACCTTCAATACCAACTCTTTTTGTATTTTTTAGGATTTCACTAATTTTATCAAATAAATTTTTGTACTGATATTCTATTACTTTTGTTTCTAAAACTTCCATTTCAGCCTGAAAAGTATATCTACTATCCGTAATCAGATAGCAACTTCCATTTGCATTAATTACAGCAAAACCTTCCATTCCTGAAAAGTTGGTTAAAAACTTTAAATTCTCTCCCTTTGTAACTAAAAAAGCATCAAGATTTTGTACTTTTAATTTTTCTAAAATATCTTTTCTATTCACTCTAAGCCTTCCTTAATAACTTGAATTTTTAATTCTTTAAGTTGTTTTTCATCTACTTCGGTAGGTTCGCCGGTTAAGGGTGATGCACCACGGGTGTTTTTAGGGAATGCTATTACATCTCTTAGGGAGGATGCGTCTGTAATTAGCATAACAAGTCTATCGACACCTATAGCAAAACCACCTTCAGGTGGTGCTCCTTTACTCAAAGCTTCAATTAGAAAACCAAATTTGTCATAGATATCATTTTCTGTAAGTCCTAAAAGTTTAAATATCTCTACTTGCATATTTGGATTATTTATTCTTAATCCTCCTGAACCAAGTTCAAAACCATTTAAAATAAGATCAGATGAATTAGCTCTGATCTTTAAGGGATTATTTTCTTTATATTTATTGAAGTCATCGATGTTTGGAAGAGTAAATGGATGCTGACTTGAAACAAGACTTTTTTCTTCTTCGTTCCAATCAAAAAGGCTAAAATCTGTTATCCATGCAAATTTGAATACATTTTTCTCTTTTGGCAGCCTCTTTATTATTTCAGTTCTAATATTTCCGAGTATTTTATAGACATCTTCAACTTTACCTGAAGCAATAAAAGCTGTATCTTTTATATGGCAATCAAGCCTTTTAGTGAGCTCTTCAATCTGCTCTTTTGAGAGAAATTTTATTCCACTAAATGAAATATCTTCTTCTCTAACTCTTAAGGTTTTTATAGAACCATTTGTAAAGTTCATCATATTTATTAATTCCTCTTCGTCTTTCCTTGAAAGAGATATCAAGTTCGAGTCAATATTTATTGCACCAATTATTCCACCGTCAATTGCAACATTTTTATATGGCTCAAATGATGAATTTAAGAAAATATCAGTTAAATCTTTAATTTCAAACGGAAACCTTAAGTCAGGCTTATCAGTACCATATTTTGAAATTGCATCATTATAACTTATACAAGGAAAAGGAGTTACTATCTCAATATCTAAAACTTCTTTGAATACTTGTTTCATCAGATTTTCTATTAGCTTTCTTATATCATCTTCAGTTACAAATGACATTTCGAAATCAATCTGAGTAAATTCAGGCTGTCTATCAAGTCTAAAATCCTCATCCCTAAAACAGCGGGAGAGCTGGAAATATTTATCGATACCACCGATCATAAGAAGCTGTTTATAGAGTTGAGGAGATTGCGTTAAAGCATAGAATTTACCGGGGTTTAAGCGAGATGGAACAAGATAATCTCTTGCACCCTCTGGAGTGCTTCTACCAAGGTAGGGAGTTTCAACTTCTATAAAACCATTATCAGAAAAAAACTTCCTTACAACCTGTAAAACAAAGTGCCTGGAATAAATGTTTTTAAATACTTGCGGATTTCTTAAATCGATGTAGCGATATTTAAGTCTTAAATTTTCTGTTATATTTTCTGAGTTCTGTATTTGAAACGGTAATCCTGTTGTTTTATTCAGTATTTCTATATTTTCAACCAGTACTTCTATTTTACCTGTTTTCATTGAACTATTTATATCTTTTGGTGCTCTTTCCCGAACAAGACCATTGATTTTTATAACATCTTCGTGACTTAAGCTACCTGCAATGTAAAAAGATTCTTTAGAGTGTGAAGAATCAAAAACAAGTTGAACTAAGCCTGCTCTATCCCTAAGTAAAATAAAAGTTATTGCCCCTACTTCTCTTTTTCTATCCACCCAACCAGATAAGGTAATATTTTTACCAACAATTGACTCATCTATATCTCCACAGTAATAGTCACGATATTTCATTCTTCTTCCACCTTTAAGGATTTTAAATAGCTCATAAGGTCATCTAAAAAATATGTATCCTGACTATGCGAATCCATATCTCGTAATGTATATTTACCATTTTTAACTTCATCTTCACCGATTATTATTACTTTTTTTATTCCTTTCTTCTCTGCAAAACTAAGCCCTTTCTTAATTCCCTTCCCTTCAAGGTCAACCTCAGTTATAAAATTTTCTTTTCTTAAAATATTAGCAAGCTTAAACGACTCAATTAATGCATTATTACCAGTATTAATAATGTAAATAAAAGGTGCAGCAGAGGGCATTTTAATTAAATTCTTTTCAATAATTAACATTATTAGTCTTTCCATACCAAGTGCAAAACCACATGCCGGAGTATCAATACCTCCTAAGTCCTTAACGAGGTAGTCATATCTACCACCGCCAAGAAGAGCGTTTTGAGAACCAAGCGAAGAAGATATAACTTCAAAAACTGTCTTATCATAATAATCAAGACCCCTCACGAGGTGTTCGTTTAATTTGTAGTTTATATCAAATTTATCAAGGTTGGTTTTTAGTTCTTCAAATTGGGTTTTACAATCATTACATAAATAATTAATTATCTTTGGTGCATTTTGGGATACTTTTTTGCAACTCTCTTTTTTACAATCAAGAACTCTTAAAACATTTCTTTCAACTCTATTTTTACAGTCATCACAAAGTTCTTCTTTTTGATTATTTAAATAATCCCTTAAGGCTTCTTTGTATTTTGGGCTGCAATCTCTACAACCAATAGTATTAATATCAACAATAAGCTCGTTAAAGCCCAACTTTTCAAGAATTTCAAAAGACAGCTTTAGTAATTCCACTTCAACAAAAGTACTTGAACTACCAAAAACCTCTGCTCCAAACTGATGAAACTCCCTCAACCTCCCCTTTTGGGGACGCTCATATCTAAAGAAACGGTCTATATAGAAAAGCTTAACTGGTTTAGGACCGGCGCTTAAATTGTTTTCTATATAGGCTCTCACTACCGGTGCAGTGCCCTCAGGCTTAAGAGTGATTTCTCTACCACCCTTATCAATAAAAGTATACATTTCTTTGGTAACGATGTCAGTTGTGTCTCCAACGGAATGAGTGAATAAACACGAACTTTCAAATGTAGGGGTTGTTATTTCAAAGAATGAATAAGACTTTGCAGTCTCCCTTATGACACTTTCTACTTTTTCCCAGATTAAGGCTTCATCTGGCAATATATCTCTTGTCCCTGGTAGTTTTCTAAATTTCATAAGGTAAATTCTAAGGATTTATATTCACTTTTTCAAGTAAATGTTTTAGAAAGGATAATTTTACTTATTACTTCTTAAATTAATAATTATATAATTAAACAGGTTTAAGTCGACATATAATCAATAATGTATTTTTGAATTAAAATATGTATTAGGTCTTCTTTTATTTTATTTTATTTTATTGAATATAATAAACTTAAACAGATAATTTCATCCGAAAATAATAACTCCAAAATTAATCCTCCTTTTAATTAATTGATAAATTTATTCGAGTTTATTAAAATCAAACTTAAGTTATAGTAAAGAGATTGAATTTAAAGAAATTGAATTGTTTATTTAAACAAAATTATATAAGTGGCAATAGAAAAGGATTAAAGTTATTATTTTCATGCTTGTGTTGCGGCAGAAATACAAAGAAATGTTAAAGTGCAAGATAAATTAAAGATAAGACAAATTAAAGTGGATTCAAAAGAATATTATGAAGAACTCAAATTAAGAGACGAAGTATTAAGAAAACCTTTAAAATTAAGTCTATTTGATGAAAACTTAGATAGCGAGAAATATGACTTTCATATTGGAGTATTTTTAAATAATTTGTTAGTTGGAGTTTTGATTTTGACTCCATTAAACAATAGCGAAATTAAGATGAGGCAAGTTGCTATTCATGAGTCTTTTAGAGGAAAGGGAATAGGAACTAAATTAGTAATTTATGCCGAAGAGTATGCTAAAAATTTAGGATGCAAGATAATTATCCTAAATTCAAGAAAAACAGCTGTAGAATTTTATGAGAAGCTTGGTTACACAAAGGTAAGCGAAGAATTTATAGAAGTTACCATTCCACATTACAAAATGCAAAAGATGATAGGATAGATTTAATCAAAGTTAGCTTGAATTGTTGAAATTTAATCATTCTTAAATTACAATCTTTTAAGGATACTTTTTTCTTTAAAATTAATTAAAGGAGGGGAAAAAGTGAATATTGGAATCAATGGTTTTGGAAGAATTGGAAGGCAAATTTGCAAAGCTATTTTGGAGAATTACCCTGAGATAAAAATAGTACAAGTAAACGATATTACTGATACTCATACTCTTGCTCACCTTTACAAATATGACTCTAATTATGGTGTGTACAAGGGTGAAGTGAAGTATGAAGACAGTTATATAATTATCGATGGTAGAAAGATTTATGTCTCAGCGGAAAAAGATCCTAATAATTTAAAATGGGCTGATGAAATCAATGTAGTAATTGAATCAACTGGTGCTTTTACCTCAAAAGAAAAAGCATCTACTCATATTAAGGGAAATGTTAAAAAAGTTATTGTAACGGCTCCATCTAAGGGGGCAGATATAACTATAGTGCTTGGTGTAAATGAGTCTTCTTATGATCCTCAAAAACATAATGTTATTTCTAATGCTTCCTGCACGACCAATAGTCTTGCACCAGTTGTAAAAGTTTTAAATGATAATTTCAAAGTTAAAAAAGGGTTTATGACTACTGTTCACTCTTATACAAATGACCAGAGAATATTGGACTTACCTCATAAAGATTTAAGAAGAGCAAGGGCAGCAGCATTAAATATAATACCAACAACAACTGGTGCCGCTACAGCAGTTGGTGAAGTAATCCCTGAATTGAAAGGAAAACTTACCGGTATCTCACTAAGAGTCCCGACTCCAACTGTCTCAATAACCGACTTTGTTTGTCTTGTAGAAAAAGGGACGACAAAAGAGGAAGTTAATAAGGTTCTTGAGGAGGCATCAAATACATATTTAAAAGGAATACTTGGTTTTACTCTTGACCCCATTGTATCCATGGATTTAAAGGGGAGCACATATTCTGGTGTTGTTGATGGTTTATCAACGGATGTTTTAGAGGGAGACTTTATAAAAGTCTTGAGCTGGTATGACAATGAGTGGGCTTACTCTGTAAGAGTTGCAGATTTGCTTAATTTTATTTCAAAACAGGGGGCAATTTAGTTATGAAAAGTATAAGAGATGCAGAAGTAAAAGGGAAGAGGGTTTTATTGAGAGATGATTTTAATGTTCCAATTGACGAGAATGGGAACATTCTTGACGATACTAAAATAGTTGCTTCCTTACCTACAATTAAATATTTAATAGACAAAGGGGCAAAAGTAATAATTGTGTCTCACCTCGGAAGACCCAAAGATAAAGAGCCTCACTTTAAACTTGATAACGTCGCTAAAAGATTAAGTGAGCTTCTTGGCAGAGATGTAAAGAAGCTTGATGAAATTTATAGTGACAATGTTAAAAAAGAAGTAGAATCAATGAAAGAGGGAGATTTAATACTCCTTGAAAACATAAGATTTGATCCAAGAGAAACAAAAAATGATCCAACATTTTCTAAAGAATTGGCTGAACTTGCTGATATTTATGTAAATGATGCTTTTGGTTCTGCACATAGAGCACATTGTTCAGTGTATGGAATTACAGATTTTCTCCCTTCTTATGCTGGATTCTTGCTTGAGAGAGAAGTTAATGAACTTACCAAATTACTTGTAAATCCATCTAAACCTTTTATTCTCCTCCAGGGTGGTGCAAAGGTATCAAGTAAAATCGGAGTTTTAGAACGACTCCTTCCAAAGCTTGATAAAATATGCATTGGTGGTGGTATGGCTTTTACTTTCCTTGCAGCAAAGGGGGTTAAAGTTGGCAAATCTCTTGTTGAAGAGGACCAAATAAATGTAGCTAAAGAGATATTTGAAAAAAGTAAGTCTTTGGATAAGAAAATAATTCTTCCTATAGATGTAGTTGTAACAGATTCTTTAGCAGAGCCGAAACACATTGAAACTTATGATATTGATAGAATTCCCAGTGATTCAATAGGTGCCGACATTGGTCCAGCTACAATTAAATTGTTTAAGGAAGAACTTTGGGATGGAAAAACAATTCTTGTTAATGGTCCTCTTGGAATATTTGAAATAGAAGAATTTTCTAAAGGTACAGTAGAAATTTATAAATATTTAAAAGAAATAAAGGAAAATGGTGCTCATATTATTGCAGCTGGTGGTGATACTGGGTCTTCAATTAAGGAATTTAGTTTAGAGGATAGTTTTACTTATATATCAACAGGTGGCGGAGCTACCCTTGAATTTTTAGAAGGAAAAGAGCTGCTTCCGATAAAAAAACTTAATGAATAGTAAAGTTCTTTTAATTATAATGGATGGTTGGGGTGTAGCAGCTCCATCCAGTAGAAATGCTATAACGCTTGCTAATACTCCAAATTATAATTCATTACTGAGTAAATCTATTTATACTGAACTTTTAGCCTCGGGGGAAGCTGTAGGGTTACCAGAAGGACAGATGGGAAATTCAGAAGTAGGGCATCTAAATTTAGGAGCAGGGAGAATAGTCTATCAAGATTTAACAAAGATAAATAAATCAATTAGAGAAGGTACATTTTTTAAGCATCCACTAATTATCCAAGCTATGGAAAAAGCAAGAAAGACAAATCTTCATCTAATGGGACTGCTTTCAGATGGACGAGTGCACTCGGATATAGAGCACCTAAAAGCTTTAATCAAATGTGCGAAGCTTTACGATGTGAAACAAGTTTTTATTGACGCATTTCTTGATGGTAGAGATACCGAGCCTGCAGTAGCTATGAAGTACGTTGAAGATATAAGGGAATTTACAAATAATTTTAAGGATGCAAAGTTTTCAACAATTGGTGGTCGCTATTATGGAATGGATAGAGATAAAAGATGGGATAGAGTAAAATTAGCATATGATGCAATTGTTCTTGGTAGAGGGCTTACATATTCTGATCCTAAAGAAGCCATTAAAGCAGCATATGAGCGTGGAGAGACAGATGAGTTTGTAAAACCAAGCGTGATTTTGTCTAACAACTCTCCAAATCCCTTAAAAGATAGTGATGTTTTAATATTTTTTAATTTTCGTGCCGATAGAGCGAGAGAGATAACTCAAGCCTTAACTTTTAAGGATTTTAATTTTTTTGAAAGAGAAAAATTTGTTAATATTAATTTTTATTGTATGACTCAATATGATGAATCCTTTAATCTTCCAGTTTTATTTCCAAAAGATGAGCTTCATAATACCGTTGGAGAGGTAATATCAAAAAAGGGGCTTACTCAGCTTAGAATAGCTGAAACCGAGAAATATGCACATGTAACATTTTTCTTTAGCGGTGGAAGAGAAGAACCATTTCCAAACGAGGAAAGAATTCTAATTCCTTCTCCTAAAGTACCAACATATGATTTAAAGCCTGAGATGTCAGCTTATGAGGTCACAGATGCACTAATAAAGAATTTTGATAAAGGTTTTGACTTTATTCTATTAAATTTTGCTAATTGTGATATGGTTGGACATACAGGAAAGCTTTCTGCAGCTATATCTGCTGTTGAAACTGTAGATAATTGTATTGGAAGGCTATATAATGTTTTTAAAGATTCTTACGACATAATAATTACCGCTGATCATGGAAATGCTGAAGAGATGATTGATGAAAATGGTAATACCATTACTGCACATACAACTAATAAAGTACCTTTTTTATATTTACCCCGTACTTTAAAAGAGATAAAACTTAAAGATAATGCTTATTTAAGAGATGTTGCAGATATTGTGCTAAGAATATTAGATATCGATAAACCCATTGAAATGGCTGAGAGTAGCATTATTTTATGAAAACAGATGAATTAAGAACATCATTTCTTGACTATTTTAGAAGTAAAGGACATAAAGAAGTATTAGCTTCTCCACTTCCTATTGATGATCCAACACTGATGTTTACTATTGCTGGTATGGTACCACTAAAAAAGTATTTTTTAGGAGAAGAAGAACCTCCAAATACGAGATTAACTTCAGTCCAGAGATGTTTACGAACCAATGATATTGAAAAAGTTGGTAAAACTCCAAGACATCACACCTTTTTTGAAATGCTTGGTAATTTCTCCATAGGTGACTATTTTAAAGATGAAGCAATAGCGTTGGCTTTGGAGTTTTTAACAAATAATGTTGCTCTTCCCTTGGAGAGAATTTGGATATCTGTTTATCCTGAAGATTTAGAGGCTAAGTCTATCTGGAAGAAATTAATACCACAAGGCAGGATAATTGAATCTAAAGAAAATTTCTGGCAAATGGCTCAAACCGGACCAGCTGGATATGACTCGGAAATATATTTTGACCTTGGAGAAGATGTTGGTTGTAGAAAGCCAGATTGTAGCCCTAATTGTGAATGCGGAAGATTTGTTGAACTATGGAATCTTGTTTTTACTGAGTTTAACTTAGAGAAGGATGGCAATTTAAAGCCTCTTCCCAAAAAGAATATAGATACGGGGATGGGGTTAGAGAGATTATCAGCTGCTGTAAATGGTGTAAAGTCCAATTTTGATATAGATATTTTTAATTCAATATTGGAGAGAGTTGAAGAGCTCTCAAAGAAGAATAGGTCATATGAAAGAGATAGATTTAATTTAATAGCAGATCACGCAAGAGCTATAACTTTTCTTGTGGCTGATGGAGTATTCCCTGAAAATCAAAGACATGGTTATGTTCTGCGAAGACTGATTCGCAGGACTAAACTATCAGGATATCTGCTTGGTATCGATATGCCTTTTATATTTAACCTATGCTCAGTTGTAATAAATACAATGGGCAATTATTATACATATCTTAATCAAGCTAAAAGCAGGATTGATTTAGTTGTTAATAAAGAAGAAGAGCAATTCAACAAAACCTTAAAAGAAGGCTTAAGAATATTTAATGAAGAAAAAAAGAAAACAACATTAGTGTTTAGTGGTGATGTAGCCTTTAAGCTACATGATACTTTTGGCTTTCCTGTATCCCTAACAAAAGAAATGCTCGAAGCAGAAGGAATGAAGCTTGACGAAGAAAGGTTTAATTACCTTTACGAAGAGCAGATTAAAAGAGCTAAAAGAGAGAGTAATTTAGATAAAACTTTGGAAGAAACTGACTATTGGATACAAGTTCGTGACAGTATTGGTAAAACAGAGTTTTTAGGTTATGAAACCTCACAAACAAAGTCAGTTGTAAAAGGCATTGTCAAAGACAATATTTCTTTTGAAAAACTAAGTAAGATTGATAATTCAGAGATATTTTTAATACTTGATAAAACTCCATTCTTTTCTGAAAAAGGAGGTCCTGTTGGAGATAAAGGAATAATAGAGGGAAATCATTTCAAGTTCAAAGTAACAAATACATTTTCCCCTGTAGCAGACTTAATTATACATAAAGGTATCCTTTTAAATGGAGAGATTTGTCTCGAAGATGAGGTTTTAGCTAAAGTTTCTGAAGAATTCAGAAAGGGTATAAAAAGAGCACATACTTCAACGCATCTTCTTCATTATGCCTTAAAAAAAGTAATTGGAGAGTACACAAATCAAGCAGGTTCTTTGGTAGATTCAGATTATTTAAGATTCGACTTTAATGCATTTAAAGGACTTGACTATAAAGAGTTAGTGGAGATCGAAGATATTGTAAACGATGCAATTGAAAATAGCTATAACGTGGAAACCAAAGAAATGCCATATTCGGAAGCTCTCTCAGAGGGTGCAACTGCTTTATTCAAAGAAAAATATGGTGAAACTGTAAGGGTAGTTTCAATAGATGAAATATCTAAAGAACTATGCGCAGGAATACATGTTAAGAATACTTTAGAAATAAGAGTTTTTAAAATACTAAAAGAAGGAAGTATTGGATCGAATTTACGTAGAATTGAGGCAGTATGTGGAAATAAAGCGTATTTAAAGTTTAAAGAGGATTCACATATATTAAACAATTTAAAGGAGTTACTCAACAACCCAAATATTGACATTTTAGATGGAGTTAAAGCATTAATCGAAGAGAATAAAGAGAAAACTACTAAAATAAGAACTCTTGAAAAAAGACTGATGAACTACGTTGCAGAAGAGACATTAAATGAGGGTGAAGCAATCAATGGCATAAAGTTTATTTATAAGTCTTTTAAGAACTCTGAAATTGAGTATTTGAGAAACTTGGCTGACTTAATAAAGGAAAAATCAAAAGGACAAACTTTTATTATTCTTGGTAATGCAAGAGAAGGTTCTACAAATTTAATTATCACAGGATCCAAAGAATTTGATTTTCAAAAAGTCTTAGTAAATATGTCAGAAAAATTTGCAATAAAAGGTGGAGGAAAGGGTAATCTCATTCAAACTGGAAGTATAAATTCAGATAGTATTGGCGGGATTATTGATTATCTTAAAAGAAATTTAGTTTCATTTCTAATAAATGAAGAAAAATAAGCTTGGTAAGAGTGATTTAATAGTTTCAGAAATGTGCTTCGGTACTCTCGTGATGAGTCCATTACAAGCAAATTTATCCTTAAAAGAGGGACAAAACCTTATTGAAGAGGCAATAGATTGTGATGTAAATTTTTTTGATTCTGCTCAATTTTATAAGACATATGATTATTTTGCTAATGTCCCAACATATAAAAAAAATAACATTGTAATTACATCGAAATCTTATTCGTTCGAATTTGAGAGCATGATGGAAGATATCGAATTTGGACTTAAATCAATTAAAAGAGATTATTTTGATATTTTTATGCTTCACGAGCAGGACTCAACTCTTACTTTAAAAGGCCACAAACCAGCCTTAGAAGCTATAATAAAAGCAAAAGAGCAGGGCAAAGTAAGGAGCATCGGGGTATCCACCCATTCTGTGACTCTAACGAAAGATTTAATTCTGCACCCTGAATTTGATGTGGTTCACCCGATTTTTAATTTAGAAGGAATAGGGTACAAAGACGGAACAATTAAAGAGCAAGAGGATGCTATTAAAGATTTATACAATGGGAATTTTGGAGTATATCTTATGAAGCCATTGGGCGGAGGAAAACTTTATAAAAGTTTATTACCAGCACTTAATTATGCTAAAAATTTTTCATTTAAACATTCAGTAGCAGTTGGAATAAAAAATAAAGATGAACTTTTAATAGATGTAGCAATTTTTAATAATGAATATGATGATTCATTTAATATTAAACTTAACCTTAAAGAAAAAAAGTTATTTTATAGGAAAGAATTGTGTAGCTTTTGCTATAATTGTTTGAGTAATTGTCCTTTTTCTGCATTATCAAAAGGAGATAATGAAATAATTATCGATCATTCAAGGTGTAATTTATGTGGATACTGTATCTCTAATTGTGAGAATTTTGCATTGAGGATTATGTAAATGATTGTTGCACTTGATTATGGAGAAAAAAATATCGGAGTAGCTATAACTGACAAGGATAATATTTTTGCATTTCCAAAATTTGTTATTAAGAAAGAATTATTTGATGCTAATCCAGAAATACTTAGAGAGAGAATTGTAAATTTTGAAACAGTAACTGAAATTATTATTGGGCTACCTAAAAATCTAAAGGGTTTGAACACAATTCAAACGGAAAAAGTTTTGGCTTTTTCTGAAGTTGTTAAGGCTTATTACCCTGATAAATTGATAGTTTTATTTGATGAGAAATTTACTTCTAAAATATTCGAAAAGTCTCTCAAAACCCATGGTGAAAGTCCTAAAAATTTTAGAGATACTAAAGATATGTATGAGGCATCAATAATATTAGAAGATTATTTAAGAAGAAAGAAGAATGAAAGTACTGACTAAAGTTTTACTTATTATTATTGCTTTTTGTTTTTTAGGAACATTATTTTATTCTTATTTTATTTACTCATTAACTCCAGAGAGAGATAAAGTTTATGAATTCACAATTGAAAAAGATGAAAACCTTGATAACATAAGTAAAAAATTAAAAGATATCGAATTAATAAAAGACCCATTAATGTTTAAGCTTTATATGAAATTCAATAACGCTGACAAAAAAATTAAAGCAGGAGAGTACAGAATAGAAAATATTAAAGATATAAATTCTCTCATTTCGATACTCGAAAAAGGTCAGGAAAAATTAATTAAATATACAATACCAGAAGGTTTTGACATTGAAAAAATTGCAGAAAGATTATCAGATTTAAATTTAGTTAATAAAGATGAATTTCTTGATTTAGCTCTGAAGAGAGGAAATGAATTTGATTTTAAGTTTTCATCGGAAATAAAAAATGGTAACCTTGAAGGTTTTCTCTTTCCAGATACATATCTTATTTCTGAGCCTGATGCAAAAAAAGTAATTTTACAAATGCTTTCAGGATTTGAGAATATTTTTGATGAAAAAATGATTGTAAGAGCAAAAGAATTGAATATGTCAGTTAAAGATGTAGTTACACTTGCTTCAATTGTTGAAAGAGAAGCACAACTTGATGAAGAGCGCCCTATAATTGCATCAGTTTTTTTAAATAGACTTAAAGCAGGTTGGAATTTAGAAGCCTGCTCAACTGTTGAATATGTTTTAAAAAAAGCTGCCCCAGTACTAACTTTAAATGATCTTCAGGTCGATTCACCATACAATACCTATAAATATTCAGGACTTCCACCAACACCAATTTGTTCACCTGGTAAGGCATCAATTGTTGCAGTGCTATACCCTGCTGATACTGAATATTTTTACTTTGTCTCTAAAGGTGATGGTAGTCATGCATTTGGTAAGACATTTTCAGAACATCAAAGAAACATAGAAAAATATCTAAAGTAAATGGCACAGGATTTAGTTTATAAACTAAAAATACCCTCTAAAGATGTGTGGTTTGTTCAAAACACTTTAGAAAATTTTGATGGTTTAGTGTTGCTTACTCAGGCAGAAACTGGAGTAGATTACTGCATAATGGAAGCTATAACAAATACAGATCTTTCTGAACTATTTCTTGAAGTTATAGAAGCTTTAAAGGAAGATATTCCAACTTTGATCCTGGAAAACTCCTAATGTCCTTTAAAAAAATAGCTACTTTTTTGAAACCAGATTGCTTTTGTAAAAAGGTATCTGATATAGAAATTGAAAAACTTACGAGAAGTGGAATAAAGGGATTAATTCTTGATGTGGATAATACTCTCATTTCGAGAAAATCTCTTTATTTAAGTAAGGATGTTTTCGGTTGGGTAAATAGAGCGCAAAATTATTTTAAAATTATAATCCTTTCAAATAATTCAGAGAGTAAAATTTTAAGAGTAGCAAAACCTTTAAATATTCAATATATACCATGGACACTGAAACCATTAACATTTTTTTATAAACTTGCTCTTTTGAGACTTGGACTTAATGCAAATGAAGTTTGTGTAATAGGGGATCAGGTGTTTACGGATATTCTGGGTGGTAAGTTAATAGGCGCTAAGGCAATTTATGTAGAACCAATAAATGAAAAAGAAGATTCAGGCTGGACAAGATTCGTAAGATTATTTGAAAAAAAGCTTCTAAAAAAGTGGAAAGTCGAAATTTAATAAACTTAATACCTAAAAAAATTATAGACGATTACGAAATAGATTCAGTTGAGATTATAGATGATATTCCATTGGTTATCACAAGAGGAAAAGTAAATGAAAGGATAAAGCAAGTTTTAGAGAGTATCTTTGGAGAAGACGTAAAAATAAACAGTTTAGAAAGTAATGAAGAAGTCCCAGATGAAACTTTTGAAAATATATTAATTCAAGCTATATCAAAGAAAGCAACAGATATACATTTGGAACCAAAAGAGAGAAGTGCATTAATCCGTTTGAGGATTGATGGAGTTTTACAAAATGTTGGTGAGGTCTCTAAAGAGCTATATTTAGGTATGTTAACGCATATAAAAATAAGATCAAAACTTAACATTGCTGAAAAGAGACTTCCCCAAGAAGGAGGTTTTCCTTTTGTATTTAATAGAAAAAACTATGATATAAGAGTTTCAGTAATTCCTACTCTTTTTGGTGAAAAGACAGCTTTGAGAATATTGCCTTCTGATCAGGTGCTTAAAACTATGGAAGCTCTCGGAATGGATTCTGGAAGCATAGATGTAATCAAGAAAGCTTTGAATAAGAAGAGTGGTTCAATAATAGTGAGTGGTCCAACTGGCTCTGGAAAATCATCAACACTTCATGTTTTGGTAAATTATCTTGAAAAGAATGATAAAAATATAATAACTATTGAAGACCCAATAGAAATTGTAGATAAGGATCTAAATCAAATACAGGTAAATGAAGAGATCGGGCTTACATATCCAGTGCTTCTAAAAAAGATATTACGGCAGGATCCTGATATTGTGCTTCTTGGAGAAATTAGAGATAGTGAGACTGCAAGACTTGAATGCGAAGCTTCTTTAACTGGACACTTGATTCTTACAACGATACATACAAAAAACTGTGAAAGTATAATTTTGAGGCTTCTTGAAATGAAGATTGAACCATATCTTATAGCTTCATCTGTAAATGTAATTGTTGCTCAAAGGCTTGTCAGGAAATTGTGTGATAATTGTAAAACCCTAAAACCTGTTTCAAGAGGTATCTTTGATTTAGAAGAAGCTTATTTTGCAAATGGATGTAAACAATGTAACTACACAGGATATTCTGGGAGAATCGGAATTTTTGAAGTTATTGAGTTGAGTGAAAAGACAAGAAATTTTATATATAAATTTGAATCTGCTCAAAATTTAGTAGAATCAATTAAATCTGATTGTAAGAAAACTCTTCTATCAAATGCAGTTAGACTAATAAAAAATGGAACTACAAGTATCTCTGAAGTTCTAAAGATAATGGAATGATTAAACTCAAAAAGAAAGAGATTTTAAATTTTACTTTTGAACTATCAATTCTAATAAACCAGAATTATCTCATTCAAGATGCATTATCAATTATCAGTAAATCTAAACTATCTAAAAATTTGCGAAAAATGGTTGTAAATTTATCTAAAAGAATAAAAGAGGGGTCAAGTTTTAGTAATGCCCTCAAGGAGGAGAGTAAAAGTTTCAGTAATTATTATATTTCTTCTATAAAAAGTGGTGAGGAATCAGGTAATATTGGTAAATTCCTTGAAAACATTTATACATTCCTTGAAAAACAAGAAAAGTTTGAAAGAAAAATGAAAAATGCAAGTTTTTACCCTTTTTTTGTTTTGATTTTAGCGGTGTTTGTAGTAATTGCTTTAACTTCATATATTGTTCCTATGATTGTTGATCTAGTTAAGATGCTTGATATCAGCTTACCATCGGCTACTTTACGTATAATTACTTTTTCAAATTTCCTAAAAGAGTATTGGATCATTCTTTTAATCAGTTTAATTCTTTTAATTTGCATATGTAAATTCTTTGTTAGCAGGTATAAATTCTTCTTTGATAGCTTGTTACTTAGGATTCCGTACTTTGGAGAAATAGTAAGAAAAAAAGAATATTTTAAATTTTTCAGTGAATTTGCACTTCTCGTAAAAAATGGAATTCGCATCGAGGAAGCAATACAAATTTCTGAGGAAGCGCTAACAAATTTACGCTTAAGAGATGAAGTTGAATTGGCAAGGTGTAAACTTTTAGAAGGATCTGATTTAAGCGATTCACTTTCTTCTTTTATTGCCTCTGATTCTTATCTTTTTTCTCTCTTAAAGATTGGTGAAGAAAGTAATAGAGTTTCAGAAAATCTTACATTTGCAAATAGTGTCTTAGAAAGGGAAGTGGAGGAAAGAAGAGAAAGAATTTTAAAAAGTATTGAGCCAGTGATGCTTGTCATAGTGGGGATGATAATTCTAATAGCTGTTTATAATCTATATTTACCTATCTTAAGCATGCTAAATGGTCTTGATTTCACAAGTTTTTAAAAAGCTAAATTTATTACCAAATGTTATTGTACGTGAAAAAATTCAATTTTATAATTAACCTATATGAAAAATTTTTTAAACCTGACTTTACAAATAATCATCCATAATAACTTCTGTGAGAATATTCCGTTTTGAGTGCATTAATATAAAAACAAAAGATTTAGACATGAAATTAATATCTTTAATCCTTTTATGTATAATCTTATATAATTATTAATTCAATCTTTTTAACAAATATAATCTCTTTATTATGTAGTTTTTATTTTCGGAGAAATAAAAAAGAATTTTTTGTGAATTTATTACATCATCATATTAAAGATATTAAATATTATCTTGATTATTACTTAAGTTTTAGTATCATAAAATATTATAAATATATGAATTTATCTGTAATTTTTTAATTGTAGTTTAATGATAAAGATTAATCAGAAAACTTATTTTATTAGTTTTTTTATTATACTTTTTTTAATTATAGCATTTACATTTCCTGTTTTATTTAGCAAGAATGATTATACTGATGTTTTCTTCGCAATGGATACTTTTTTTGAAATAAGTATTCCAAGAGAAACTTCAAATAAGGAAGAAATTATAGAAGAAACCAAAAAAATTGTATTTTTAACTGATGAAAAATTGAATAAATATAATCCAAAATCAGAGATAGCAAATATAAATAAATATGGTTTTAACCAGAGTATCAAAGTTAGTGCCGAAACAATCAATGTTTTAAACAGGGCTATACATTTTTGTGAAATTTCTGAAGGCTTTTTTGACATTACTTTTGAACCGTTACAAAACTTATATGGTTTTAATACACAAGAATATAAAATACCTTCAAATGATGAATTAGATAAGGCAAAAAACATAGTAAACTATAAATATATCTCTATTGACGAGAAAACATCGAGCGTTAAACTTTTAAAAGAAAATGTAATAATAAATTTAAGTGGATTATTAAAGGGCTATACTCTCGATAAAGTAAGTGATTTTCTTAAGAAAAATAATATAGATAATTATTATCTTAATTTTGGAGGAAATATTCTAGTAAGCGGTGACAAAAAAAGAAAGATAGGAATACTAAACCCAAGAAAAGAAAACAATCTCACTTATGTAAATTTAGAAAATTCTTCAATTTCTACATCAGCTGACTACCAAAATTTTTTTGAAAAGGATGGAAGGCGTTATACCCATATAATTAATCCAAAAAATGGAAATGCCTCTTTCCCTTGGCAAGCAGTAGTGGTAATTGCAAAAAAGGGGATTGATGCAGATTTTCTTTCAACTGTAATATTTGTTACAGGATTCGAGAAAGGCAAAGAAATGGTTAGGAATTACTTTCCGGATGCAAGTTTTCTCCTAATTGAAAACGAAAATAATATATATGAATATAACTTTTAAATTAAACTCAGATGATAAAAAGACTTTTCGTTTTGTTGTTTTGGCTATTTTTCTCTCTGTAGAGATAATACTTCATTATCTTGAGATTTTCATAAGTATACCTGTTGGTGGATACAGCCTTAAGGTTGGTATTTCAAATATCATTGTTTTAAGTGCTCTTTATCTGTTTGGAAAATTAGATAGTTTTTTTTTAACAGTTGCAAAAGTTCCATTATTTATGTTGTTTGAACCACAATTTAATTTAGTAACGTTACTAATAAGTTTAAGTGGAGCTTTATTAAGTTTTGCTGCAATGATAATATTTAAAAATTTTTTTGATGCTGGTGTTATCCTTACGAGTTGTATTGGTGCAATATTTCACAATCTTGGTCAGCTTATAACTGTAATTGTTATCACAAAATTGTTAGCTTTAATGTGGTATTTACCCTTTCTCGTTTTAATAGGAATAATTACGGGTTATTTAGTTGGAGTCTTAAGTAATTTATTAATAAATAAATTAAATCTTTTAAAGCATAAATAAAGAGAGTGTATATAATAGATATATAATTCAAAATTGGAGGTTAAAATGGGACTATTTGATAGGCTTGGGATGGATATAGCAATTGACCTTGGAACAGCAAACACAGTTGTGTATGTCAGAGGCAGAGGAATAGTTTTAAGAGAACCAACTATTATAGCGATAAGGAATGAAACAAAAGAAATAATTGCGATGGGTATTGAAGCAAAAAGAATGGCTGGAAGAGTTCCAGATACAATTCAAATTATTAGACCATTAAAAGATGGAGTGATAGCTAATTTTGAAGTTACTGAGAAACTTTTGGAATATTTAATTACAAAAGTAGGCGGGAAAAGAGGTTTTTACAATGTAGTTAAACCCAGAGTAGTAGTTGGTATACCATCTGGAATTACAGAAGTAGAAATGAGAGCAGTTATAGAGGCAGCCCTTCATGCTGGAGCAAGAGAAGCAAGGCTAGTTTATGAACCAATGGCTGCAGCTTTAGGAGCTGATCTACCCATAGAACAACCAACAGGTAATATGATTGTGGATGTTGGTGGTGGGACATGTGAAGTTGCGGTAATATCTTTTGGTGGAGTTGTATCAAAAAATTCAATTCGTGTTGCTGGAGATGAAATGAATGAAGCAATTCTTCAATATTTGAAGCGACAGTATAATTTATTAATAAGCCCTTATGCAGCTGAAGAAATAAAAATGGAGATTGGATGTGCATTCCCGACAGAAGAAATAAGAACAATTGAAGTTAAAGGAAGAGACCTAATCAATGGTTTACCAAGAACTGCTACTATCTCTTCAGAAGAAACAAGAGTAGCATTGAATGATGTATTAATAAGTATACTTGATCTCATAAAGGCAACATTAGAGATTACACCTCCAGATTTAGCAGCAGATATTATTGATAGAGGAATATTTATAGCCGGTGGAGGCGCACTTCTGCGAGGAATAGATAAATATATAATGGAGGGCACTGGAATAGTTGTTAACACCGCAGAAAATCCTGTTTTATGTGTTGCACTAGGAGCCGGTAAAATAGTAGAAAATCTAAATAAATTTTGGCCATTTTTGCTACAAGTAAAATATAATTTTTAATGTATACTAATAAAGAAAAAGTTAAGAAATCAAGAATAATAATAACTATTATTATAGTTTTTGTTATTCTAACAGGTTATGGAATTTTTAGAGTATATGATTTTAATTCTCTATTGAAAGTAGAAGGATTTTTCTTAAAACTCTTTTCTCCTATTACAAATTTTTTTAAAAATACAGCATCTGATATAGCTTCGTTCATTAGTATTATAGCTACTTTAGGCTCTATAAGAGAAAAGATGGAAAGATTAGATTACCAGAATAGAGTTCTTAAAGTTAAAAATGCTTTAGTGGAGAATTATATTGAGGAAAATATTAGGTTAAAATCTTTGCTTGAAATTAAAGATAGCTATGACTCAAAAAGTATATTTGCTGAAATAGTATCAAGAGATCCATTAAAGCCAAATAATTTTACTATAAATAAAGGTTCAAGAGATGGTATAAAATTAAACGGTTCAGTAATTTATCCTATAAAAATAAAAACTACAAATGGCTTAAGCACTACAATTTATCAGTTAATTGGAAGAGTTTATGACTTAACAGATAATAATGCTAAAATTCTCTCAATATTGGATCCAGACTCAAAGATAAGTGCTAGAAATTTAAGAACAAATAGTTTAGGTACTGTATTTGTTGACAATAAAAAGAAAAAGCTTTACTTTGAAATTAGGAAAGACGAATCTTTAATTAAAAAAGGTGATGCTATTGTGACAAGCGAGTTATCGACTCTTTCTAAGGGGTTATTGGTTGGTTTAGTAGAAAGTATTGAAGATACTCCATCCATTTATAGACGAGCTTATTTGAATATACCTATCGACTTTTATAAAATAACAGAGGTAGCAATAATTTAAATGATTGATTTTTTAGCAATAATTTTAGGGCTTTTTTTTGTTTTACTTGATGTTTCAGCTTTGCCAATGTTTGCAAAAGGATTTATAATTTTTGATTTTTCTCTTTTTTACATTAATTTCTTAACTTCATTATTTAAAGATCGAGCTTTTCTATACCTTATAGTAATAACAATTTTCAAATCGTTTTTTCTTTTAGATGTAGAAATAATACCATTATTTTTATTATATTCTTTATCAATTTTAACATTATTTATTTTGGAAAGATTTCTAAATTTAGAAAATATAATTTTGACACTTTTAATATCTATCATTTTTCTCTTTTTTGAAGTAAGGCTTATAAGTTCGAATGGTAGTTTTTATCAAATTATATCTACTTTATTAATTCATTTGGTTATATGGGTCTTTTTGATTAATATACTTAAAGGTTTATTTAATCTATTAAATTTTGGAATAAAAGGACAAAATAATAGGTAAAATGAATGAGTATAAAAAGATAACTCTAGTAAAGCAGGAAATTGCTTTTTGGAAACAAGTTTTACTTTATGTTTCAATTATTTGCTTATTTGTAACAATATTGGTTAAAATTATAAATATTCAAGGATTTAACACTGATTACTTTACTAATCTTTCGATCGATAACCATAAAAGATATATAAGTATAAATTGTCCAAGAGGAACTATATTTGATAGAAACGGAAAAGAACTTGCTACAGATCTTCCTACTTTTGACCTTTATATATCACCAACTATGATTAAAGACACTGATTCTTTTACAGATATTTTAACTTCGTGTATAGATTTAGACAAAACTAAACTTAATAAAATATTATCAGAAAAAGATTTAAATAATGATTCCTACTTAATCAAAAGTAACTTAAGCAGTGAAGAAATTGCTCGATTTAATGAATTATCTTTTAATTTGAAAGGTGCAACTATCGAGGAAAGCTATAAGCGTTATTATCCTAACGGAAAAACTTTAGCTCATGTATTAGGCTACACTGGATTAGCTTCTTCTTCTGAATTAGAAATTTATAATAATTTGACTTTAAATGAGAGAGTTGGTAAATCTGGTATAGAAAAATACTATGAGAATTTAATTCATGGGGAGAAGGGCAAAATAGTTCAAATTGTCAGTGCAAATGGCAAAGTTCTTGATGAAATGGAAGAAAAACCATCAAAAAAGGGAGAAAATATATTTCTCACAATTGATCTTAATTTACAGAAAAAAGTTGAAGAAGTAATTGGTGATAATTATGGTACAGGAATTATAATTGATGCAAAAAAAGGAGAAATACTTGCATGTGCATCAAATCCTTCATTTGATCCAAATATATTCTCAAAAGATATATCTTACGAAGAATGGCAATCACTAAGTAATAAAAGGGCATTCTTCAATATTGCAATACAAGGGGTATATCCTCCAGGCTCAACCTTTAAGCCTCTTATATCATTATATGCTTTAAGTAGAAATATCATAAATTTGGAAACGAAATATTTATGTAGTGGTTCTTTAAATATTAAAGGAATGGAAGAAAAATATAAATGTTGGGTATTTCCTTCCTCTCATGGATGGTTAAATTTAAAAGATGCACTAAAATATTCTTGTGATATATTTTTCTACCAACTTGCAAGAGATTTTAAATTTGAAAATTTTATCGAGTTTGCAATTAAATTTGGAGGTATTACAAAAAAAACCGGAATTGATCTACCTTATGAAGATGAAGGCTTTTTAGGTAGTCCGACCTGGAAGAAAAAGTATATTGGAGATGAATGGTTTGAGGGAGATTCTATGAATATTGGTATCGGTCAGGGATATATACTCGTGACTCCTTTACAAATGTCAAAACTTTACTTAAAAATTGCAAATAGAGGAAAGGAGGTAGTACCACACTTACTCCTTAAAACTGAAAGCAATAAAACTTTTTACAATTATTATGATATAAAAGAGGAGAATTATCCTATAGAAAATAAATATTGTGATATTATAATAGATTATCTCAAAGGTGTAACTGAAGTAGGAGGAACTGCTTATGGATTAAATGTTGATGGAGTAAAAGTAGCTGCTAAAACTGGGACTGCAGAAGGACCCAATGGGGAACATTTGTGGTTGATATCAATTTTTCCTGCCGATGACCCTCAAATTGTAGCACTAATAATGTTTGAAAATTCAAAATATGAATTTGCAAGTGAACTAACTCCTTATATGAAAAATATACTTTTATATTATAAAAATGAATATAATACTAATAAGAGGTAGAAATAATGGCAAATAGAGCTACTCCTGATAATGTTGTTATGTTTAGAGGTATAGAAAATGGTGTTTTGATTTTAATAGACACTAATTTTAAAGATTATGAAAAGGTCATAAAAAAGACTATCCAAAAACTAAAAGAGAATAAAAAGTTTTTTACTGGTGCAAACATATTTATTGATGGAATGAAAAGACCTCTTGATTCTGATGAAATAGGAATGGCAAGAAAATTGATACGTGATAAATTAAAATTAGAAGTTACTCCCTATAGATTAAAAGAGGATAAAGAAGAAAAAAAGGAGTTGGAATATCCACTAGTCATAGAGAGAACTCTTAGGGCTGGTCAGGTTATTCAAAGTAATTCAGATGTAATTGTTTTTGGCGACGTTAATCCTGGTGCATCAGTTATTTCTTCAGGATCTATATATATATATGGAAAATTGCGAGGTGAAGCTCATGCAGGACACCCTGATATTGAAAGATGCATTATAACTGCGAATGGTTTTACCCCACTTGCTTTGTCTATAGGGGATAAAATTTTGGAACTGGATTCTATTGACGAAAAAAGCAAAAATAATTTTTGTTTTGCAAAGGTAATGGACCAGGAAATAAAAATAAATGTGGTATCTAAAATTTTAGATGAATGAGTCAATTGTAGTAACTTCAGGTAAGGGTGGAGTAGGTAAAACAACAATAGTAGCAAATGTTGGTGTAGCACTTGCTCAATTAGGACACAGCGTTGCTCTCGTGGATGCTGATATAGGACTTAGAAATCTTGATATAGTGATGGGTTTAGAATCAAAATCTAAAAGGAATTTAGTTGATGTTCTTAGAGGTTTATGTAGCCTTGATGAAGCTCTAACTGAAGATAAAAGAGTAAAAGGAAAACTTTTTCTTCTTGCTGCTTCACAAGCTCATAAAAAAGAAGATATTGATAAAGAAAGTTTTCAAAAATTAATAAATGAGCTTAAAAAAAGATATGATTATACAATCATTGACTGTCCTGCGGGAATAGAATATGGATTTAGTATCTCTGTAAAAAACGCTGATAGAGCAATTATTGTTGTTAATCCCGATGTTTCATCAGTAAGAGATGCAGATAGAGTGATAGGCATTATAGAAAATGATAAAGTCAGAAAAATAGAACTTATAATAAACAAAATTAACTTAGATTTACTAAAAAAGAAAGAAATAATTTCAATACAGGACATTATAGAAATTCTTGGTGTAAAATTGATTGGTGTAATTCCTGATAATTATAAAATAATTATTGCTTCTAATGTCGGTAAACCAATTCCTTTTTCTAAGGATAAGGATTTATCGTCTGTTTTCATAAATATTGCAAAAAGGTTAACCGGAGAAAAAATACCGGTAACTACTCTTAATAGCGAAAACGATTCTAAGAGTGAGAATCTATGGAACAAAGTTAAAAAGACATTTGAAAGGAAATAACCTTTAAAGGAGATAAAATATTATGAAAAGTGGAAATATTGCCTCGAAAAGGCTTAAAGGAATAATTTCTCAAGATAGAGAAATTCTCTCCCCTGGTTCATTTAGAGTATTAAAAAAAGAGCTTGGTTCTATTATTGCAAAATACTTAGATATTGATAAAAGGAAAATAAAAGTTGTCATAGAGCAAAGAGATGATGAAAATTATAGTTTGACTGCCGATCTTCAGATAAAGGAAAGTCTTAAGCAAAAGAAATGAATCATGGAATTAAAATAGTTCATACTGGAGATCTACACTTAGGAATAGAAAGTTATGGAAAAAATGATGAAATTCTACCAGTTAATACAAGGGTCAATGATTTTTTAAAATCTCTTGATTATATTATTGATTATTCTATTAATCAAAATGTTGATTTGTTCCTCATTGCTGGTGATATATATGAACAAAGAGAACCATCAATTTATATACAAAATGAATTTACGAAAAGACTTGTAAAATTACTTGAAGCAAATATTTCTGTTGTTCTTCTGATTGGCAATCATGACTCTCTGACTACTATAAGAAGAATATCATCTTTACAAATATTCAAAGAATTAAAAATACCAAATATTTACGTAATAGATGAGCCGTCTTTATTTCAAGTACATACAAAATCGGGAATTGTTCAGGTGGTTGGCTTACCTTACATTGACAAAAACAAGATGAAAGAGGTTTTTAGAAACTATTCTATTAAAGAACAAGAAAAAGAAGAATTGAAGGAACTAATGATTAAAAACCTTTTAATTGATTTGGAAAAAGGGGTAGATCCTAATTATCCAGCTATTTTAACTGCGCATCTTACAGTTAGAGAAGCGATATATCAGAACTGGAGACCAGCGATTATAGGCAACGAAATATATATTTCTTTAGATTTACTTAATAATGATATATTTTCATATGTTGCTTTAGGACATATACATAAACCTCAATATATTAATAATTTGAAAAATATTGCATATTGTGGAAGTATTGACACAATTGATTTTGGCGAAGCTGATTTCGATCATGGTTTTATACTTTTAGAGATTGATAACAATTCCTTAGAAACTAATTTTATTTCAATACCAGAACAAAGGAAATTTATTACATTGAATGTCGAAATTGGAGATGATAAAGATATTAAAAAAGTTATTATTAGAGAAGTAAAGAAAAAATGCACTACTTCTGATATTGTAAAACTTAATATAATTCTTAATGATCCATCTATTTCAATTGATGAACAGGAAATTCGAAAAGCTGTATCTAATAATTGTTTTATCCTTTCTACCATAAAAATTGAAAGAAAAGCAAAAAAACAAACTCGTATTGACGGATTAACAAATGAAGGAGATCCGCTTGATGCACTTAATAGATATATATCTGTAACTGATGACCCATTCATTAAAGAAAACAAAGATGAGTTAGTTAGATTAACTTTTGATTTGCTAAAGGAAATTAAAGAAACCCAATGATTCCTGAAGAAATAACTTTAGAAAACTTTCTTTCATATAAAGGAGTGACTAAGATTGATTTTAGCAAATTTCATTCAGCTGTAATAATTGGCGATAATGGCGCTGGAAAATCATCCATTCTTGATGGGATGACTTATGCACTTTTTGGAGTAGCGAGAGGAACGAGTAAAAGTGGAGATAATAGTGATAGATTAATTTTTACAGGAGAACATTACTTAAAAACTGATTTTCTTTTCTCGGTTGACGGTATTCAGTATAATGTTATTAGAAAGAGAGATAAAGTAAAACAGTCAACTGAATTAGAGTTTTTTAAAAAAAATGGTGATGGGTGGATAAATATCTCTAAATCTACAATAAAAGCCACCCAAGAATTAATATATTCAGTTATAAAAGCAAACTACGAACTATTTGTTTCTTCTGTAATGATTATGCAAGGAAAGGCAGATAGTTTTACAAGAAAGGATCCATCTGAAAGAAAAGAACTATTGTACGACATTTTGGGTCTTAATATTTATGAAAAACTATGTAATTTAGCTCGTGATAAGAGAAAAGAAGTACTTTCTAAAATTGATTCTCTAAAAACATTAATAAAACCGATGAAAGAGAGTCTAGATAAACAACAAGTATTAGAGAAAGAATTATCTGAATTAAATGTAGTTATTAAAGAAAAAGAAGACAAAATTAATGATTTGAAAGCGAAACTTACAGAAACCTATAAAAAATTGGATATAGCAAAACAAGAAATGGTGAAAAAATCCAATATTTTAGAAAGATTAAAAAGAGAGGAAGAAAATTTAAATTCATTAACAGAGGAAAAAGATAAATACATAAAGCAGATTAACGAAGCACAAAAAATTATATTATTGCAAAATGAAATTGAAACTAATTACCAGAGGTTTATTTCTTATTTAGAACGTGAAAGAAAAATGGCAGAGAGTTTTGAAAATAAGGTGAGAGTTGAAAAAGAGATAGATGATCTTAAAAAAAAGATATCAGATGAGGAGCATGAATTATCCTTAAAGCAAGCCGAATTAGATAAAGAAAAAAGTATTTATATGAGCGAAAAGGATAAATTCATGACTATAAATCTTAAAATTCAATCAGTTCAAAGCGAACTAAAAGAATTGGAAAGAATCAGGGCGAAAAAAGGAGAGATTGAAAAAACTTTAAATGATATCAATTTAGCTATTGCAACTACAGAAGCTGACTTAGCAAACTTAAGAAAAAATCTTGAAGATACAAAAATCAGAAAGAAAGAAATCGAAGAAAAGATTCTAAATATTGAAAAATTCTTAAGGGAAGAGCAAACTATTAACGAACAATTAAAAGCAATAAAAGAAAACAAATCTAAGCTTGATATACTAAACGCTGATCTATTAAGTGAATCAGGTAAGATTGGCTCCATTAAGTTACAAATAGATGAAACCATAAAAATTATTTCTTCATTAAACGAGAGTTTGGCAATATTATCAAAAGAAGGAGAAATAAAGCATTGTCCAGTATGTGGTTCGAATATAAGCGAAGAAAAAAGAACAGAATTAATTTTAAATTATAAAAGGGAAATAGAGCAAAAAAAAGAATTTATTGAGGATGCAAAAAAGAAAATAGAACTTAGAGAAAAAAATATTATTGAAAAAGAATTACTAAAGGAGAATTTAAAGAAATCTATACTCTTAGAAGCAGAATTAATGGAAAAAAAAGCGAGCTTAACAAATGCAAGAGAGCAAACTTATTCATTGAATGATGAATTGTTAAGCATTAAAACGGCCGAAATGCATTATCAATCAGATATAACAAGACAAGAAGGTAAATTAATCGAACTATATTCAAAGAGAACAACTACTGAGAAGCAGTACAACGAATATTTAAATAAACTCTTAGCCGAAAACTACCTATTAACTTCTTTAGGAGAACTTCAAGCTCAACTATCCAAAGTAAGAGAGGCAGAAGAAAAGCTTCCACATGTTGCAAAGGAGCTTTTAACCATATCAAGAAAACTTGAAACAAGAGATTTTGCTCTTGAAGCAAGAGAGAAATTGGATGAACTTCAAAGGAAATTGTATAACATTCATTATGATGCTTCTTTACATAAAGAATTAAAGAGCAACATTGAGAATTTCCAGTATGTTGAAAAGAAAAAGAAGTTATTAGATGAAAAAATTCACGAAAAGGAGATTTTAACAACAACTGTAAATAGTTTAAAAGAAAAAATAGAGATAGTACAAAATGAAATGAATAAATTAACCGATGAACTTAAATTAATTAATGTTGATGAATCTCTTATAGAAAAGATCGTAACACTTAGGGATAACTACACAAGAGAAACGGATGCTCTCTTGTTGGATCGTGATAATCTTATCAAAGCTCAAGCCTTAAAAGAAGAAAATATAAAAACATTTAAGGAAATGGAAAAAGATTATATTAGCAAGAATAAAGAATTAGAAAATCTATTAAAAGACGAAAAACTTTTAATGACAGCATCTATAATATATGGAAAGAATGGTATCCCAGCCTTTATAATTGAGAATACACTGCCAGAAATAGAAGAAAAGGCAAATCAAATTCTTGATATAATCTCTGACGGTAGGTTGCAGGTCTATTTTAAAGTAGAATCAAAAACAAAGAAGGGAGATTCAAAAGAAACCTTAGATATAGAAATTTCAAGTGAAGGAGAAAATAGATCCTATGAATTGTTTAGTGGTGGTGAAAAATTTAAAGTAGATATTGCTATTCGTATTGCTCTTTCTTATGTGCTTGCGAATAAATCAGGAGCAAAACTCTCTATGCTTATAATCGATGAAGGATTTGGAACACAGGATAGAGAAGGTATATTTAGATTTATTGAATGTATAGAAAAAATTACTAATGAGTTCGAAAAAATATTAGTTATTACACATATGAACGAATTAAAAGACTATTTTGAAACACATCTAAGAGTTGTAAAAGAGAACGGTATTTCAAAGATTTATTATGAAAACTCTTAAAATTTGACAATTTATATTTATTATATTAAATACAATAATGGTTTATTTATGCTGAAAGATGGAAGATAAATTTGAAGATTAAAGAAATAAAAATTAACAAAGAAAGATGCAAAAATTGTGGTATATGTGTAGTTTTATGCCCTAAAAATGTATTAAAACAAAACATTACGCAAGAAATAGAAATTGATGACATTTCAAAATGTAGTGGATGTTTTCTATGTGAGTTTGAATGTCCTGATTTAGCAATAGAAGTTATAAAGGAAGATAAAAACAAATGATTAAAGAACTCTGGCAAGGCTCAGAAGCATGTGCTTACGGTGCAATAAAAGCTGGATTAAGCTATTTTGCGGGTTATCCAATAACTCCATCGACAGAAATTGCTGAAATATTGTCTTTTTTGCTTACAAAAGAAGGCAAAGTTTTTATACAAATGGAAGACGAATTAGCCAGCATTGTATCAATAATTGGAGCATCACTTGCAGGAGCAAAATCAATGACAGCAACTTCAGGGCCAGGTTTTTCACTCATGCAAGAAGGAATTGGATATGCATGTATGGTTGAAGCCCCTATTGTTGTTTGTAATGTTATGAGAGGTGGACCCTCTACTGGCTTACCCACAAAAATTGCTCAAGGTGATGTGATGCAATCCAAATGGGGTACTCATGGAGATCATCCTATAATAGTAATTTCTCCAGATTCTGTTAAGGAGATGTATTATTTTACTATAAAAGCTTTCAATCTTGCAGAAACTTATAGAAATCCGGTAATACTACTCTCAGATGAAGTAGTAGCACATATGAGAGAAAATGTCGAAATCGATGACAATGAAGATATAGAAATAACTAATAGGAAAACACCCACAGACAGAGAAAATTATTTACCATACGGAAATATAGTAGACGATGTCCCTATAATTGCTAATTTAGGTGATGGATTTGGAACAAGTATAACAGGCCTTGTTCACAAAGAATCTGGTTTTCAAACAGATGAATATTGTGTAGCAGATCAATTAATTAGGAGAATTTATCGGAAAATTGATAAGCATAAAAATGAACTCTTTGAATATGAAGTTATTAATGGTGACGCTGAAACTCTATTTGTAGCTTATGGAGCTGTGAGTAGAACTGTTAAAGAAATAATAAATTATTATGATGAAAATAAATTTGGTTTGATAAGGTTAAAAACTATATTTCCGTTTTGTGATGATACAATTTTTAACCTTACGAAAAATGCAAAAAGAGTCATTGTCGTTGAATTAAATTTGGGACAGCTATATTATGAAATTAAAAGAGCAATCTGTAATACAAAACCTGTATATTTAATAAGTAAAGTTGGAGGGGAATTAATCACTCCTGAAGAAATATTAAAAGAAACAGAGGCAATCTCGAGTGAAAGTAGATAATTTAATTAGAAAAGAGAGGCTTCCATTTATATGGTGCCCTGGATGTGGTAATGGAATAGTTTTAAGAGCAACTCTTACGGCAATTGCAGATTTGAATTTGAAAGAAAACGATTTAATAATTGTTTCTGGAATTGGTTGTTCATCGAGAACCCCGATGTACACAAAATTTGACAATGCACACTCGTTACATGGAAGAGCAATTCCATTAGCCACAGGTATAAAGCTTACAAGACCAGATAAAAAAGTTATTGTTATGACAGGCGACGGAGATGCACTCGCTATTGGAGGGAATCATTTAATTCATGCAGCAAGAAGAAACATCGATCTAACTGTTATTATTTTTAACAATTCAATTTATGGGATGACAGGTGGGCAAATATCACCTTTAACACCAGAAGGCAAAAAAGGAACAACAGCAATTATGGGAAATATTGAAAATAAGTTCGACACTGTTGAACTCTTAAAAGGTGCAGGTGCAACCTATGTTGCAAGAATTGGAACATACTTTTTTCCTCAACTTACAAAATATATTAAGAACGGAATCACTCATAAAGGTTTCTCTGTTATAGAAGTGGTTACCCAATGCCCCGTTTATTACGGAAGATTAAATGATATGAAAACACCCGGAGAAATGCTCTTGTGGCAGAAGGATAATCTCATTTCAATTGAAAAAGCGAAAAACATATCTCAAGAAGAGTTAAATGAAAAGATTATAATAGGTGAATTTGTTAATATTGATAAAGAAACATATATTGAAAAAAGAGAAAAATTAATTAGTAAGGCGAAATAAATGAAAGTTGAAATTATTTTCAGTGGTTCTGGAGGTCAAGGGTTAGTTCTCGCTTCAAGAATTCTTGCTAAAGCGGCTGTATTAGAATCAATGAACGTTCTACAAAGTCAAGTTTATGGTGCTGAGGCAAGAGGTGGTGCAACGAAAAGCGAAGTAATAATTAGTGATAGGCAAATTTTTTTTCCTCGTGTTCTTGTACCTGATATCTTGATAGCTATAACTGAAGAAGCATATAAGAAATATGGTGTAAATCTGAAGAACAATGGAATAATGATTGTTGACTCTTTTATGGTTAAATCATTTAAAAAGGACAATTCATTTAAAATTTATGCTTCTCCATTTACACAGATAGCCGAAGAAAAGTTTAATTCTAAAATACTAACAAATATGATTATTTTAGGTTATACTACAAAAATTCTAAATATTGTTAGCTTTGAATCATTATCTAAAGCTCTTTCAACTATATTCAAAGGAGAGAGTTTTGAAATTAATTATGAAGCATTAAAAACTGGCTTACATTTAGATGTAAAACCACTTTGATGTTTTATATTTATTCTAACAATCTAAGAAAGTTTTTTCGACTTTCACTGAGTAAATAAAGTATAATAGCAGATGCTGCTCTTACAGAAAGATGGTTGTAATCTGAAATTCCTTCTATGGGCTTTAAAATAAAATCTCCTGATTGTAAAGTATTATAGGTTAATCCCCATCCAGTACCAAAAAGTAGAAAAATTGGTTCATTTATTGACATTTTTGAAGCCTCTTCTATGGATATTAATTTCTCCGTTTCTATTTTACGGGCGGTTGTTGAAATAATTTTTGCATTTTTTCCATATTGATCCCTTATTAATTCTTTAGCTTCCTCTAAAGAGATAGCAAACTTAACTATATCAAAAGCTAAACTTCTGCTCTGGTTATAAGACTTACCAAAACCTTTTTGCCAGAAATTTATAATTCTTTCAGATACAGCTTTTTGCTTTAGAGATGGATGTACAATATAAAAATAATCAACACCAAAAGAATAAGCTGATCTCGCAATATCATGAATATCGAAAGGTGTAATTGAAGTTGTTATTTCTTCGCCATTTTTATTTAATACGGGATAATGTAATAAACCGATAATTATATTATTCATCTAATAAATTATCAATAAGCTCTACTAATTCATCCTTAATTTGTTTTAAATACTTCTTATCTAATGGAGAAAGTTCGTTTTTTTTTATCAATTCTCCTCTTAAAAGAAGACTCCATTTAAGAGATTCTTTTTCCTTCCAATTTTTTATTTTCTCATGATTACCAGATAATAATATGGAGGGTACGTTTAAACCTTCAAATTCGGCTGGCTTTGTAAATTCTGGAGCGCTTAATTTTTTTTTGCTAAAAGTTTCATTTATTAATGAAGCAGGATTACCTATAACACCATCAATAAGTCTAATTAGTGCATCCGTAATAACGATTGCAGAGATTTCTCCTCCTCCTACAATATAGTCTCCGATAGATAAAACATATGTAGCAAAAGTGCTTAATCTCTCGTCTATACCTTCGTAGTGCCCACATAAAAATGTTATTGCCTCGCTATTAGAAGCTATTTCTTGAATTAACTCTTGAGTAATTATCTTTCCTTTTGGGGAAGGCATGATTATTGTAGTGGAAGTTAATTTATTTTCTTCTAAAGCTCTTAAAAATGGCTCCATTTTCATGAGCATTCCTGCTCCTCCACCATAAGGTGAATCGTCAGTGGTTTTATGTTTATCCGTTGTATAATCTCTTAAATTTATACATGAATATCTTATTAAATTCTTCTTAATAGCTTTACTAGGTATGCTATAAGAAAAATAGCTTTCGATTATTTCTGGAAATGTCGTTAAGTAGTTAAAATATTTAACCAAAATTAGGTTTTTATTGAAATAACTATTCCGTCTCTGACAGTAATCTCGCTTCCATTAAGCTTCTCCCAGAGATTGTCTCCTTCCTTGATATCCACAGTTCCATCAATAGATGCATAAGGATATAGAGTTCCGATTTCAAGATTTTTTACTTCATCTATCTTATTTTCTATTTCTTTTTTTGCTGTTTCTTGAGATTCACGCTCTTTTGAAATCCTTGCTCTAATGTTTCCAAGCTCTTGTGCGCTGAAAGAAGAACCAACATTGAGAAGCAGTTTACTTTCTTCAGATTTGAGCTTCTCAATGTTGGTTTTAATTTCGCTAATCAATACCTCAAGTTGCTTAATAAAGCTATCCTTAAATTCTTGTGAAACTATAACCTTAATAAGAACTTTTCTGTTTAAAGTTATTGTAGCCAATTAAGGTCTCTACGAAATAATGTTTATAACAGCATTCTTGCCGTTTTTAGCAGCTGCTGCTCTTATAAGAAACCTTATTGCATTGGCGGTTTTCCCTTGCTTGCCAATAACTTTACCGATGTCTGCTGGGTCAACTTTGATTTCATATACAATAGATTGTTGACCTGCTACTTCTTGTACAAAAACTTGCTCTGGATGATCCACCAAAGTTTTAACAATTTCCTCAATTAGCTGTTTCATTTAACTTATCCTCCTTTTGATTTTTCGTTGCGATAAATTTCTGCCAAATATATGTTTTTCGTAGTATACTTTTTACTTTTTCAGTAGGTTGTGCTCCTTTTTCGAGCCATTTTAGAGTTTTGTCCTCATTTAGGATAAACTTCTTTTTATCATCACTTTCTAATGGATTATATGTGCCAAGTAATTCTAAATAATTACTTTTAACACTCTTTCTCGAGTCCATAACAACAAACCTATAACTTGGTCTGTGAGGCGCTCCTATTCTAACAAGCTTTATTTTAACCACAAATCAAATTCTCCTCTCAACAAATTTAACTATTTTTGAGCAAGTGAGTAATAGAATATTTAAAAAAAATTAAAAGTCAACACCTATAAACTAAATAAATTGTCTTTCTATTCTAATTGTGAATCACTTCTTCTAAATGATATTAAATTCATATTAAGAGAGCTCTGAAAAACTCCTTAGTTTTGCTTTTAATCCTTACAAATCTTATCATTTTCGCTCTAACTTCTTCCTTGCATCCTTTTGTTTCCTCTAATTTTTAACTTATTTTCACGTTTTTTTCTCTTCTTAAATTAATCTGAATTTCCTACAAAAATAATTTCTCCAAAATTATAAGATTATATTTGGTAATGTAGATAAGGTTTTTTAGTAATATATAAAAAATATAAAAGGATTAAAGATATCATTTTCATGCCTTATTGTGGTAGAAATACTTATTAGATGTTTATTTCTCAGAAGTTTATTTCTAATAGCATGCATAATTAACTTCAGCTAAATATATTTAAAAAGCTAAAAATAATTATTAGTTATAATCTTGCATTAGAGAGTTTAGAATCATTCAATGCTGCTATTTTGTATTCCTCGGATAGTTCTTCTATAAGTTTTTTTACTGAGATAATTTTATTTGAAAGATATGCATTAGCTCCTGCAAATACAAAACCTTCATCAAGATTACCTAATTTAGCATTAGTTAATGCAAGTGCAATGCAATATTTAGATTTAGTAAAATCGCAAGTTTTAAGACACTTCCATGGACATTTAAAAGGTTTTTTAATTCCCAAAGAAATGTCTTCAATAAATCTATTTCGAATAGCCCTCCCAGGCATTCCTACAGGACTTTCAATTATTACAATATCATCCTTATTACAATTTATATAAGCCTCTTTAAACTCATCAGATGCATCACATTCAAAAGTAGTAACAAATCTTGTTGCCATTTGTACACCATCTGCGCCTAAATTAATTAATTTATAAATATCTTCACCTGTATAAACACCTCCTGCAGCAATTACAGGAATTTTTTTACTATATTGATCTTCAAATGGAATTATTATTGAAATTACATCTAATAACAATTTTTCTAAAGCATAATTAGGATTATTGATCTGCTCTCTCGTGAAACCGAGATGACCACCAGCTAATGGTCCTTCAACAACTACTGCATCAGGTACATAATTGTAATGTCTTGACCACCACTGAAATATAATTCTTGCAGATTTCCCTGATGAAATTATTGGTACAAACTTAGTTGTAATTTTTTCTATTTTGCCTTCAGCTAATGTTTTGAGATTATTCAAAGTAATACCTGCTCCAAAAAAAATTATATCTACCATTTCTTCTAACGCTGTTAATACAAGATCATTAAAATCAGAAAGGGCAACCATAATATTAACACCTATGATTCCATCAGTCATTTTTCTTGCTTTCCTTATTTCATTTTTTAATGCTCTTCTGTTTGCTTCTTTGAAATTTGTTCTAAAATCAGGTTCAAGCATGCCGATACCAGCTGAACTAATTACACCAATAGCCCCCTCATTTGCTACAGCTGAAGCTAAACCTGCCAAAGAGATACCTACACCCATCCCTCCTTGAATTATTGGTACTTTAACATCAAGGTCACCTATTACTAACTTTGGCATCTTTAAATTCATAATTTACCTTCCATCTTTAATAAAAAAATTTGTAAAATTGCTATGTTTTGCTCTTAAAATTACTATATATTTATATTAATCCTATATTTAAATTTTTTTCTTAAAAACATAAACAAATATATATATTATATCCATTTTTCAACTATCTGCTTGCATTATCCTAAATTATCCTAAATTAACCTAAATTAACCTATTTATTTACATATTTCGTTTTTGTAACAGAAGAGGTAAAATTTATTCCTCGAAATATTAGAGTAGAATAATTATACGGCAAAATTCCTGTTCTTTTCTAATTTACTCAAGAAAAAATAGAGCGTTATGTCTGTAAACGCTACATTACAGACATTTAAAATGAATATTTTTTTAATTTATTGCTTAAAAAATATAAAACTTATAAACTTATTTCCTCCGAAAATAATAACTCCAAAATTATAAAATTATATTTAATAAAGAGATTGAATTTTAATTGTTCATTTATACAAGATTATATAAGTGGCACAAGAGAAAGATTAAAGTTATTATTTTCATGCTTGTGTTGTGGCAAAAATGCCATGAATGTTAAAGGTTTGATAATAACTTTTCAGCTAAAATTCTGGATTGCTCAAAATATAGTCCACCCTGAAAATAAATATTAAACGGGTAAGCGTAAAATCCATCAGCAGAAAACTCAATTGATGATCCTTGAGTAAATGTCCCACCAGCCATTACTATTGGTAAACTGTATCCCTCTTGAACAAACGGAATGGGTGTAATGAATGAATCAATGGGAGACACCTCTTGAACTAAATTCATAAATTTATTAAAAAGTTTTTCAGATTTCATTTTTATTTTAAGAATGATGTCATAATGAGGCTCAGAATATTTTGGTTCACACTCAATGCCTAAAATCTCGA
>JAGPKI010000059.1:7438-8766 GCA_018054005.1 Caldisericia bacterium | reverse complement strand
TGGTAAGTTCCATCTTGTTGAAGTTCGCCAGCTTTCACTCCGCTAAATATTTCTAAACCTTCATTTATATTTGATATTGAGTAGATGTGAAAATTACCTTCTTTAACAGCATTTATAACTTCATCGCTGAGCATTAAGTGTCTTACATTTTGAATTGGTATTACAACACCCTGTTTTCCTGTTAATCCTTTCTCTTTACAAATATTAAAAAATCCTTCAACTTTAAAATTTACACCACCTATTGGTTGAATGTTTCCGTGCTGGTCTACTGAACCAGTTATAGCTAAATCCTGCCTTATCGGAATCTCACCTATCGATGAAAGAATAGCTATAAGTTCTGCAGCAGAAGCACTATCACCTTCAATGCCTTCATAGCTCTGTTCAAAGCATAGTGTTACTGAAAGAGGAAATGGTTTATTATTACAGTATTTACTCGCAAGATAAGAAGAAATTACCATAACACCTTTGTCAAAAATGGGACCGCTAAGTTTGCTTTCTTTTTCGATATTTATGATATTACCTCTACCAATTGAACTAACTGCAGTAATACGAGATGGTCTACCAAATTCATATTCTCCAGTACTTAATACAGAAAGACCGTTGATTTGACCAACTTTATTACCAGAAATATCAATATGCACTAGATCGTTTTTAATCATTTCTTGAATTTTTTCTTCTAAAAGATTAGACCTATATTTTTTCTCATCTATGGTTTTTCGTACATCATCTTTTGTTACAATATTTCTATCTTGACTTAAAGCCCATTGTATACTTTCATTTACAACATCGACGATATTACTAAAACGAGTAGTTAATTTATATTTATCTTCAGCTAATCTTGAACCATATTCTATAACTTCTGCTATTCCATCACTACTAAAATGTAATCCTTTCCCTGCCTCTCTACAGCGGGACGAAATGAATGAGGCATATAAACCTTCAGTTTCATCATTTCTTTCCATTTCATAATCAAACTGAGCTCTTATTTTGAAAAGTTTCCTAAAGTCTTCATCGTAGTTATACAAAATTGAATAAACATAGGAACTACCAACTAAAATAACTTTCACTGATACAGGAATAGGTTCTGGTTTCATCGATACTGTTGGAATAATTTTTATTTGTTCTTCGAGATTTTCAATAATCAATTTTTTACTTTTAAGAGTTCGCTTCAAAGTATCCCAAACAAAAGGAGAATTTAAAACATCCATTGCTTGTAGAACAATATATCCTCCATTTGCTTTTAGTAGTGATCCTCCCTTTATAAGGCTTAAATCTGTAGTCCAAGAACCGAATTCCTGCCTGTACTCAAGGCTACCAAACAAGTTATA
>JAGPKI010000059.1:0-7338 GCA_018054005.1 Caldisericia bacterium | reverse complement strand
TAATTTGTTATTCTGTTTTTCTCATTATCATATTCTTCACTTTCAAAGGCTTTTGTAATTCTTTCCTTTGCAATATTAATAAAATCATTCATGTCTTTTTTAAAGGTAGAACCTTCTCCAGCTTTTAAAGCAATAGCATTTGGACTATTTGGCTCAGAAAAATTGTGGACAAAACACCAATCATTAGGTATTTCTTCTTTCTTGGCTTTTTCCTCAAGGATGGCTTTTATTGTAGTATTCCTTCCCGTGCCTGTAGGACCAGTAATAAATATATTAAATCCATCAGCTTTGGTATTCAAGCCTGTTTCAATTGCTCTAATAGCCCTATCTTGTCCGACTATGTTTATCAAAGGTTGCACTTCACTTGTGGACGTAAAGGCAAATTTTTTACAACTACATGTATTTTTTAAATCTTCAGGTTTTAACTCTTCCATTTAAATAAATCCCTCCTAATTTATCAAATTCTTTTAGTTAAAGCTTATCGTAAATCTAAACCAAGTATTTTTGCTTCTTCTTTTACTTTGTTCAAATGATTCTGGAGGTCTTTTTCTATATTATCTAATATCTCTTCTGAAAAAGAAGATACTCCTTCAATTCGTTTTCGTGATTCATCCTTAAATGATGATAATTTATCAACTGCAATTTTTAATTCATTGAAACAATTAGTCTCTTTAAATGCTTCAAATTTATCAATTTTATTTTTATTGTCTTCTATCATTTTGTTGATATTTTTAATTTTATTATCAAAAGTAGATAAATAGTTCTCCCAAGCAGAAAGTGAAACACCATCACCTTTTTGTAATGTTCCTATTAATTTTAAATTAGTAGGTTCTGTTTTTAAAAAATAATAAATATATTCAATATCACTAAGTATTTGCTTCTTTTCTTTAGAAAGAGCGGAAAACCTAATATAACTAAAACTTATCAATAAGCCTATTATGATAATTAAAGCAAATATAATAATAAATTTTCTACTTACTCTAATACTTTTGATTTTTATCATATATTTTTTCCTTACAAATAATCTGTAATGCCGGAGATCGGAATCGAACCGATATGGTGTTGCCACCGCGGGATTTTAAGTCCCGTGCGTCTACCTGTTCCGCCACTCCGGCATTAATATTAATAATTAACCTTTAAATATAACTTCTCTTATAAGCTCTTTTTCCATTATGGAATCAAAAAAAGTGACTTTAACTTTCCAGTCTTTAAATAATTCTTTTGCTTTTTTACCGCTATTTTGCATATCAATAGCAGCAGGCATCATAATTTTATCTTTAGAATGTATCCAGATGTGTTCGAAGCCCATCTGCATTTTTAAAAGATCAAAAAGGTTCATTCCTCCTTGAATCAGAAAAGGATTGCCTTGCTTATCAAAAGCATCAATTTTAAGAATTTCTAAATTAGACGAACCATTATTTATAATCTGTACAGAAAGATAAGGTGTTGTTTCTGTTTGTGAAATTGGAGTATCCATAGCTGCTACGGATAATTTAAGAGGGTCTTTCTTCTCATCATTTTTTATATTTATATTTATTTTATATTCACCCTTATTTCCAAAACTATCTATTGCCTCAATTGAGAGCGGATATTCACCTGAAACAAATTTAGTAGGGTCAATTTCTCCACCTATATCATTACCTTCAAAAAGTACTAACGAGCCAAATTTTACTCTAACAAAAGTTATAAAATTTTCATCTTCAATTTTACCTGTTAACGTTATTTTTTCAGTTATCGCCTGTCCATCAGTTAAATTTGCTAAAGTAATAACTGGTGGATTTTCCTCTTTAGTACCTGTTTTGGTGAGTTCTTCCTGTAGTTTGGTAATTTCACTTTCAAGCTCATTAATCTTCTCTTCTAAGGCTTTTACTTTTTCATCGCACTCTGTTTTTAATTTTGAAATTTCTTCTTCTTTTTGTGATATTAAAACATTTTTATCTTCTATTTCCTTATTAAGTTCAGCAATTTTGTTTTCATAAGAAGATTTAATAGAATCAACTTGCGAGTTTAATGATTCTATTTCGCTACGGAGGCTTTCAATATCGGGCATCGTTAACGTAATTGAGCGAGTTTTATCATCCCAATCAACTTTTGCACCAAATGCTTCCCCAATAAACCTTAAAGGAACTAAAGTCCTTCCATTTTGAATTACTGGGGGTACATCAAGTGTTACTGGCTTATCATTTATAGTGCCATTTTTGTTCCCAACAGTTAATTTTATAATTATGTTTTGTTCAGCGTAAACAAACGTAACAAGCATGATTACAACAAGAATTGATGTTAATGCAGCAAATCTTTTCTTCATCTCAAAACCTCCAAGCTATAATATAAATCAATTAACAATCAAAAGGCGACAGTCGGATTCGAACCGACGTATGAGGGTTTTGCAGACCCTTGCCTTACCACTTGGCTATGTCGCCAAAAAATCAACTGGAGCGGGAAACGGGACTTGAACCCGCGACCCTTTGCTTGGGAAGCAAATGCTCTACCCCTGAGCTACTCCCGCCGATAAATTTATTCTAATTATTTATCTTCAATAACTTATTTTAAGTTGACTCTAAGCTCTGTCAAGTATTAAATTTTCTATATTTGCTTAAATAATATAATAAAATATATTTTTATCATTTGAAAAACTATAGTTTGGGAAATATAAGAATGATGGATATTTTGTATTTTTCATATATCACATAAAATATTTAATGTAATATTAAATTTATATCTTGGAGGTGAATATTATGCCAAGCAAGAAACCTCATGAAGGTTACTGGCAGGAAAGAGTTTATCCAAAAGATAAAAAGAAGAAAATAAAAGAAGAAAATGAGTTTAAGAAATCTCCTGAACCTGTTGCATTTAAAGATAGCAATGAACTTAAAGAATTTATAATTAAACTAATAAACGAACAAGCAAAAGAGCTTTTAAATTATGTGTCTGTTGAGGTAGTAAGAGGAGATGTTGTTTTAATTGGTAGTTTAAGAACTCTATACGAAAAATATTTATTAACAAACATAATAAAAAGCGCTTTACCACTTCAAAAAAAGATTCGCTATCAGCTTAAAATTAAGCCACTTAAAACTTTTTCTGATACAAAAATTGCAAATGAAGTTGTAGAAACAATAGAAAAAGCAAAAATTAAAGAATTGATCGAATATAATATTCAAGTTAAAAATGGTATAGTTTACTTTAAAGCTCAGCTTCAGCGTGATGATTTAGAAACAAAGAGAAAAATCTTTGAACTTATTTCAAAAATTGAGGGTGTAAGGGATATTGTAATATCTTTTCCAATTAATTCAGTAAATACACCCCTTGAAGAAGAGATTGAAGAAGAAATAAAAAAGATTATTTTAGACAGAGGAAGCATACCTTTAAATAAAATAAGAATATTTGTAATTAATGGATTTGTGTTCTTAAGCGGAGAAATTAAGAGCTATAATGATATGTTGTATTTAGAGGAGAAAGTAGGCGAGATTAAAGGAGTAAAAAGAGTAATTAATCAATTAACTATTGGGCTCTGAGTCACAGCTTTTTAATTAAACAATGCAAATAAAAGAAGAACTAAAAAATATATTGAGTAAATCAGTAAAAAAAATTAATTATGAGATAAATTCTTCTCAAATAATAATAGATGAACCCCCAAACCCATCCCTTGGTGACTACTCATCAACAATTTCATTAATTTTAGGAAGGAAATATTCAAAAAATCCGAAAGAAATTGGAGAAGAGTTAAAAAATATATTGGATATACCTTTTGTTTCTTCAATTGATGTTACTCAAAATGGTTATCTTAATTTTTGGTTAAAAAAAGAGTATTTGATAAAATCTCTAAAAGAAATTCTTAAAGATTGTAGAAATTATATTTCATCTGATATAGGGAAAGATAAGAGAGTATTAGTAGAATTTGTAAGTGCAAATCCAACAGGACCCATAACTATAGCAAATGCAAGGGGTGGACCAATAGGGGACACTATAGCAAACCTTTTTAAATTAAATGGTTTTACCGTTGAAAAAGAATTTTACGTTAATGATACTGGATCAAAAATTTTAAAATTAGGTAGATCTGTGCTATATAGATATAAAGTTCTTTTAAATTCTAAGGCTTCACCTCCTTTAGATTATTATCCAGGTGAATATGTTACAGATATAGCAAATAAACTGATCGAAGATTATAAAGATTCATTGTTAGAAAAAGACGAAGAGGAGATAATAAACGAAATTTCTTCCTATAGTCTATCAAAAATGTTAGAAAGCATAAAAGAAGATTTGTCTCTTATAAATGTTTCTTTTGATAATTGGTTTATGGAGCATGAACTTCACAAAGGTTACATTGAAGAAACAATAAAAATGCTTACTGAGCAAAAATATACTTACGAATCAGATGGTGCTTTATGGTTCAAAAGCACTGCTTTTGGGGATGATAAAGATAGAGTTTTATTGCGAAGCGATGGTTCTCCAACTTATCTTATAGGAGACATTGCATATCACAGAAATAAATTTGAAAGAAATTTTGATTTATTAGTAGATATTTGGGGAGCAGATCAAAGTCATGCAAATCCGCTAAAATATGCTTTAAAAGCTTTAGGATATGATATCAACAAATTAAAAACTGTTACTTATCAGCTTGTTCATCTTTTTAGAGGACAAGAAGAAATAAAAATGTCAAAATCAAGTGGTGAATATGTAACACTTAGAGAACTTATAGATGAAGTTGGTCCTGATGTTGTTAGATTTATTTTCCTTACGAGATCAAATGATTCTCATTTAAACTTTGACATTGATGTTGCTAAAAGCAAAGATCCAAAAAATCCTGTGTTTTATGCTCAATATGCTTATACAAGGTGTAAAGGAATACTCAGAGAAGCTGAAAAGAACCTAAAAATAGAATCAATCAACTCAGAAGATATTTCATTTTCTATATTAGAAAAAGAAGAAGAGATTGCACTTCTTAGAGAGTTTGCAAAAATACCTGATTTCGTTTTTAAAGCTTTTAGAGATTATTCTCCAAATATGATAACATCAAGGATTCTTTCAATTGCAAACAAATTTCATAATTTTTATGAAGCGTGTAGAGTGGTTGGTGTAGAAAATGAATTAGAAAGAGCTCGTATTTTACTTGTTTCTGGCACTGAGAAAATTTTAAAAGAATTATTTAACATTATCGGAATACAAGCTCCGGAAAGGATGTAATGCCATATGTATATTACATTATATAGAAAATGGAGGCCACAAACTTTTGATGAAGTATATGGGCAAGAGGAAACAGTTAAAGTACTTAAAAATTCAATAACATTAAACAGAATCTCTCATGCTTATTTATTTTGTGGACCAAGAGGAACAGGTAAAACTTCGATAGCGAGAATACTTGCAAAAGCTTTAAACTGCGAAAAAGGCCCTACAGCAAATCCATGTCAGGCTTGTCATATGTGTGAGAGTATAACAAAGGGAACAAATTTTGATGTAATTGAAATTGATGCTGCTTCTAATAGAGGAATAGATAGTATTAGAGAATTAAGAGAACGAGTTAAGTTGTCTCCTATTCAGGCAAGATATAAAGTGTATATTATAGATGAAGTTCATATGCTTACAGGAGAAGCTTTTAATGCACTTCTAAAAACAATCGAAGAGCCACCATCACATACTGTCTTTATAATGGCTACTACTGAAGCTCATAAACTACCGCAAACAATAATCAGCAGGTGTCAAAGGTTTGATTTTAAGCGAATACCTCAAAAGTTAATTGTAGAAAAGATTAAAACAGAGTTAGAAAATGAAGGTCTACCTATAGAGGAGAAAGCACTTATTCGAATTGCAGAAATTTCTGAAGGCTCTTTGAGAGATGCAGAATCTCTTCTTGAACAGTTATTGTCTTATTGTGATGGCGAAATAAAAGAAGAAGATGTTTTAAATATAGTTGGAAGAGTAAGCACTGACAAAATTTATCAAATGTTTGAAGTTTTTTTAGAAACAGACTTTAACGAATTACTTAATTTTCTAAATGATATTTTAATTTCAGGTGTTGATATAACAGAATTTACTAAAGAGGTTATAGTCTACACAAGAGACCTTTTTATATTAAAGAAGTCTGATAAGTTATCAAATCTTCTAAAAGTCATCCCTATGGAAGATCAAGAAATATATATAACTCAGGCAAATTTAGTAAATGAAAACTTTTTAATCAATATGATATCTTCTCTTGAAAATGTTTTATACAAGATGCGTTATATACTTGATCCATTTCTTATGTTTGAAATAGAATTGTTGAGGCTTAAAACAGATCTTTCGAACCCAACAGAACAGGAACTAGTTCAAGTTATAAAACCTACAACAGTAAAAAAAGAAGAAGTAGCAGCAGAACAACAGAAGTTTGATATCTGGAGTAAATTTCTAACGTATTTAAAGGAAAAAGATCTTCCAACATATATACTTTTGGCGAAAACAAAATTTAATGAGATAGATGAATCATCAGCAAAAGTTGTTTTTCCAAAAAATCAAGAATTTCAAATGAAAAATGCCCAAAAACGTGAAATTTGGGAAGAAAAAATTCAGAAGAATTTTATTCTTTTTAGTGGGAAAAATATATCTCTTTCTCCAAGTATCGAGGAAGAGAAGAAAGAAAAAATAGATGAAAAACCTAAAGATAAAATTCTTAAAGATCAAGGTATAATAAATGTATTGAATTTATTTGATGCAACGGTTCAAGAAGTAAAAGAAATTAAGGAGGATAAGTAAAAATGGGAATGTTTGATAACATTAATAAAATTAGAGAATTAAAAAAATTAACAGATGAGATCAATGCAATGGAGTTTACAAGTACAAGCAAAGACAATAAGATTACTATAACCGTAAAAGGCGATTTATCTGTCAAGAAGATAGACATTGATCCTTCTTTAGTAAATGAAAAAAATTTAGAAATTCTTAAGAAAACAATCATCGACACAACTAACAAAGCTTTAAATGAAGCAAAAAACGCTATGAGAAACAATACTCAAAAACTTGCAAAAGACTTAGGAATAAATGTTTGATGCAAAACTATGTTCCATCATACCAAAAAATAATAGATGAACTTAATAAGCTTCCGGGAATTGGCCCAAAAAGTGCCGAAAGAATTGCATCTTATATTTTAAGATCAAGCGAAGAAGATTTTTCTGAGTTAATTAATTCATTAATTGACGGAAGAAAAAAAATAAAGAAGTGTAAAATATGTTTTAACCTTTCCGAGGATGAATTATGTGATATTTGTAAAGATGTTTCAAGAGATACTTCGTCTATATGTGTAGTGGAAGATACTAAAGATTTAATATCTATTGAAAGAACCGGCATATATCATGGTCTTTATCATGTTTT